>NZ_JANFYN010000024.1 GCF_024460475.1 Holdemanella sp. MSK.7.32
TCCTCTCGTTCGACTTGCATGTATTAGGCATGCCGCCAGCGTTCATCCTGAGCCAGGATCAAACTCTCCATTTGATTTAGCTCTTAGATGTCTCTGACATCTTTCTTTACAATTGTTTGTTTCGAAATTGACGTTTTAGTTTGTATTTTTATTTCCTGTTCAGTTTTCAAAGATCATGTGCACCTCAGCAGTGCTCATCTATATTACCAAATACTTCCCATCTTGTAAACCCCTTTTTTAAAAAAAATTAAAAAAAAAGAAAAGAAGATTCATTCAGCCCCGTCAAGCCTACTAAAATCTTCTCTCCGTCAAAATTTGTTTTTGACACTAAAAATGATTCGCGCTATCAATTTTACTGTCTGTTATTCTTGCAGAAGTATTAGTATCAATCCCAAATTCCCCAAGCCTTTAAATAACAGCTTTATTTACACTTATATACTACTTAAAAAAAAGCTTTTTTTCAATGACAAAAGTCACTAATTTCATACATTTTTTGGTAAAATAAGTACGGTGATATAAATGAAAGAAATTTTAATTGAACAATGCAGTTATTTAATCGATGATACACTGCCAAACATCGCAAATATTTCAAATTTAATAGCTTTACTCTATCATGAAATGGAAAACATCAATTGGCTAGGCTTCTATATTTGTGATGAAACAAACAACGAATGTACTCTAGGACCTTTCCAAGGAAAAGTTGCCTGTACACGCATACCATATGGAAAAGGTGTTGTAGGGACTTGTGCTAAAACACAAGAAACACAAAGAATCGAAGATGTACATAAATTCTCAGGTCACATTGCCTGCGATTGTGCTTCCAATTCTGAAATCTGTATTCCTATAAAAAAAGATGACAAACTCGTTGCCATCTTAGATATTGATTCTTATAAATTCAATAACTTCTCAAAAGAAGACCAAGCCACCTTAGAAAAGATCTGCGAATTCTTTATTCCCCTTTTCTAAGTACGAAGATATCATCTAGACTCGAATCACTTTGTAGAACCGTCAAACCATCCAGTAAATCTCTAGATAGTTCATCATCTACAATTTGAACAAGAAACGACTTTGACAATTGACGCTTCGAATGAAGAAAAGCTCTTTGTACAACAGTCTTACCCAGTTGATACTCATTTGAAAGTGCCTGCACCATTAAACTCTTTTCTGGTGATACACCAATTAGAAGATTGCAGGCCTTTTTTTCATGCAAGAAAGAAAGACTTCCCTTAAAATTTAGAGCATCATTGACATCCACCTTTAAAAGGTTTTCATCAAAACATCCCCAATACGCAAAACTATATACAGGATGATTGGAACGATATACATCTTTATAGTGCAAAAACAAATTTGTGCACTCTTGATAGATTTCACTAGGCGTGTACATCACATGGTAGCCAGGCAAGTTTTCACGCACTTCTTTCCATTTTTCAAAAGGATATATCATATCCGTACAAGCAGGATCCAGACAAGAATATGAGAAACAAGGCATACATAATAAACCTGTATCTCCAATCAATTCTTGCAGTGTTTCTATCAACATTTGATAGTTACCCACCAAGCCACTATAACGAGATAGATCTGCTTCTAATAAAATTTTACTCCCTTTTTCAATTCCTAAGTCGATAAATATTTGTTTAAAATCTTCTTTTGTATAAATTTCCATGCCAATATTCTAACTTTTATTTATAACTCTGGCAAGTTTTTACCGCCTTTTTCCAGTTTGAATACAAGCTATCCATTTCTTCTTTGCTCTTTTCTGGCACAAACTCTTTTTGAAGATCTACCCCAAGCTCATCTTGTGTCCAATACCCACAAGAAAGTCCTGCCAAATAAGCTGCACCTAAAGCCGTTAATTCATTGGTCTTAAAACGTTGAACAGGCATTTGAAGTAGATCACTCTGGAACTGCAACAAGAAATTATTGGCAGCAGCTCCACCATCCACCTTCATCGATGAAATCTCAATTTGACTGTCTTGCTTCATTGCCTCTAATACATCTTTTGACTGATACGCCATAGACTCCAAGGCTGCACGAACAATATGATTTTTATTGGCTCCAAAAGTTAAACCAACCATAGTTGCCTGACAAGCATCATCCCAATAAGGTGCACCCAAACCTACAAAGGCCGGTACAATATAGACACCATTTGTATTTTCAACACTTTCTGCCATGCCCTGCGTATCTTTCGTATTTTCAAATAACTGCAACTGATCACGAAGCCACTTCATTAAACTACCTGAAACAAAAATACTTCCTTCTAATGCATAATTGACTTGATTACCAATTTGCCAAGCAACCGTCGACAATAAACCATTCTTTGATTCGACGATTTTATCGCCCGTATTCATCAACATGAAGCCACCTGTTCCATAAGTATTCTTAATGCCGCCCGCACTAAAGCAGCCTTGACCAAATAAAGCCGCTTGCTGATCGCCTACAACGGAACAAATCGGAACTTCTTGACCAAAAAAATGATACGAAGCTGTCTTACAATATGCATAGGATGTCGGTTTGACTTCCGGTAAGATTTGTCTAGGAATATCAAACATTTCTAATAATTCTTCATCCCAAGATAATGTATGAATATTAAATAATAGAGTACGACTCGCATTCGATACATCCGTAATATGTGTTAAAGAACCCGATAACTTCCATACGATCCAGCTATCCATCGTTCCAAATAATACTTTACCTTTTTTTGCCTTTTCATAGACATCTGGATTTTGATCAAAAATAAAACGAATCTTACTCGCTGAAAAATAAGGATCAATACGAAGACCCGTTTTCGCCTTCACAACATCTTCATACCCCTTCTCTTTCCAACTATCGCAAATACTCTTTGTCTGTTTAGACTGCCATACAATGGCAGGCCTTACAGGAAGCCCTGTTGATGCATCCCATAAAACACTTGTTTCACGCTGATTACTTATTCCAATGGCAGCCACTTGTTCTGGACGGATCTTACTTTTTAAGATGACCTCACTCATCACAGCCAAACACGCCAACCAAATCTCATTGGCATCTTGTTCTACCCATCCTGGATGTGGGTAGGATATTGTCGTTTCTTTTTGGGCAATCTCAACCACATTGGCTGCCTTATCAAATAAAACAGCACGCGTACTTGTTGTTCCGTGGTCAATTGCTAAAATATATTTTTGCATAGAAAAAATCTCCTTATATGTCTTATTTTAATCTTTTTGTAAGCCCTTTACAAGATTTCGTAGACAAAAGAAAAGAGATGTCAAAAACATCTCTTAACTACGAAGTGTTGCGTTGCAATCTTTTTGAATATGTTCAAGGATAGCTTCGAACACTTGGTTGATTTCTTCATCTTTTAATGTATGAGAATCCGACTGGAATGTGATCGATAACGCAACTGATTTTTCATCTTTACTTACGTGTTCACCTTCATAAACATCAAATACTTCTACATCACGAATGATCATTTCTTTATTTAAACGACCCTGTTTATTGATTGTGTCCACTACCTTTTGTACCGGCATTGTACGATCTAAAACGAATGCCAAGTCACGAGATACACTTGGATATTTTGAAACTGGAGTGAATTTGATTTTTGATTTTTTCACATCGATCAACGCATCAAAATCAAGTTCAGCCATCACAATATTCTTACCATATTGAGGATGAATATCACCTAATAATCCAACACAATCTTTTCCTAACATGATCTTAGCACTACGATATGGGTGGAAGTGTGTTGTATCCATATCATTTTCTACAAATGAAATTCTTTGAGCTGCAATACCAATTTGTTCAAAGAAAACTTCTACTAAACCTTTTAATGTGTAGAAATCACTTGGTGTTACATCACTTGTCCAACGAGTTTGTTGTAAATTTCCACTCATGGCGATAGCTAAATGCATTTTAGCTCCACTTACACCAGCTACATCACTCAATTCAAAGACATTGATATCTTTGATATTACGAGCACGGTTATAAGAAACAACATCTAATAAGCTTGGCAAAATACTTGTACGAATATAGCGACGCTCTTCACTCATAGGACTAGCTAGTTCGATTGCTTCATCATTATTAAAAATCGCATTGTCTTTCTTTTCTGTACTAACCAAAGTATATGTTAAACAATCTTGTAAGCCTTGAGCACATAAGAATTGACGTGCCTGACGAGTCAATTGTTGTTTATACGTTAATTTACCTTCTGTCATAGGCATAACTGGAAGCGTACTAGGCAAACGATCATAACCTAACATACGAATAACTTCTTCGCTTAGATCGGCCATACCTTCCATGTCAGTTCTTGAACTTGGAATGTGGCAAGTAATTAAATCATCAGCTACTTCAGGTTCAAAGTCTAAACGTGCAAATACATCGATAACTTCATCTAAGTTAAAGTCAGTACCTAAACGATTATTAATAGCTTCTAAAGTACAAGAAATTGATTTTGGTTCATAAGGAACTTGTCCATATTGAACTGTTTCTTCAATACCTGTCGCATCTGCATATTCAATCAACAATTGAACGGCACGATCCAATGCTTTTTTACTAGCTAATGGCTCAATTCCCTTTTGGTAGCGAACGCTTGCTTCTGTTGATAAATTTAAACGACGTGCTGTATTACGAATCGCAACATGATCAAAAATAGCACATTCAATAATAATTGAATCCGTTGTATCTAAAATCTTAGAATCATCTCCGCCCATAACACCGGCAATACCGATTGGTTTACCTTGATTTGTGATGACGATATCTTCTGGTTTTAATTTATAAGTCACACCATCTAAGGCTGTATATTCTTCATCAAAGCCATCGGCTACGACAATACTTTGACTTGGCAATGATTTCGCATCATAAAAGTGCATTGGTTGCCCTGTTTCTAACATAACAATATTTGAAATATCGACAATATTATTGATTGATTTTACACCACTAGCTGCCAATAATTCTTTCATCCATTTTGGACTTTCTTTGATTGTTAAATGATTAATAACTTTTCCATAGAATAATGGACATTTTGATGTTGTACTTTCAACATGCAAGTTACTAGGTGTACCTACATCACTAGCCCCTTCATATTTTGGAAGTTTAACTTCACGATTTAAGATGGCACCCGCTTCTTTTGCCATATTAAATGCAGCTAAACAATCATTACGATTTGGTGTTAAACCAATATCTAACACTTCATCATCTAAACCTAAATAGCCAAGTGGATCTGTATTTCCTACAGGCGCATCCGCAGGTAATACTTCAATACCACTCTTTTGATCATCACTTAAACTAGCTGGATCTACCCCTAGTTCAAGTAATGAACAGATCATACCATTACTTTCAACACCACGAATCACACCATTCTTGATTTCTCCACCAGGTAAAACAGCACCTGGTAGTGCAACAATTACATTTTGTCCTGCAGCCACATTGGGTGCGCCACACACAATATTGACAACTTCATTTCCTACATTGACAGTAGTACAGTGCAAGTGATCACTATCTGGATGTTCTGTACAAGTTTCAACGTGACCAATCACTAAGTTTGTTCCTTGCGATAAATGTTCAATACCTTCTACTTCAAAACCCGCATCGGTAATGCGTTTGGCCATTTCTTCAATAGAAAGATCTTGTACATCCATAAATTGATTAAACCATTTTCTTGAAATACGCATACTTAAATCCTCCTACTCATAACGTTTGAATGTAGAATTGAAACGTTTATCGTTTGTATAGAAATGACGAATATCATCAATGCCATACTTCAACATCGCAACACGCTCAATACCTACACCGAACGCAAAACCACTACATTTTTCTGGATCATATCCAGCCATTTTTAATACGTTTGGATGTACTTCTCCAGCACCTAGAATTTCAATCCATCCAGTACCTTTACATGTTGGACATCCTTTTCCATTACAAATGTGACAAGAAACATCCACTTCTACACTTGGTTCTGTAAATGGGAAATAACTTGGTCTAAAACGAATTTGACGGTCTTGACCAAATAATTTTTTTGCCATGAATTCTAAAGTTCCTTTTAAGTCCGCTAATGTAACTTTTTCACCAATAACCAATCCTTCCATCTGCATGAATTGGTGTGAGTGAGTCGCATCATCATCATCACGACGGTATACCTTACCTGGACATACAACCTTAATTGGAAGATTTGGTGCACTTTCTTCTAACACAACCATCTGAATCGCTGTTGTATGTGTTCTTAATAGACGATTTGGATCAATATATAAAGAGTCCTGCATATCACGTGCTGGGTGATCCTTAGGAATATTGGCTCTCTCAAAACAATATTCATCATCGACAATGTCGTCACCTTCAATAACCTGATATCCTAAACCAATGAATAAATCTTCTAATTCCTGGCGCACTAAATTTAATGGATGTGCATTACCTAGTTCTGGTTTACGCCCTGGCAAAGTGATATCGATCTTTTCGGATTCGATTTTTTTCTGCATTTCTAAAGCTGCCAATTGTTCTTTCTTTTCTTCAATCATCTTAGAAAGATCTTGTTTCAACTGGTTGACCTTTTGTCCAAAGATAGGTTTTTCTTCTTTCGACAAATCTTTCATACCCTTCATCAACTCTTGAACAGGTCCTTTTTTACCTAGATACAAGACACGTAAATCATTCAACGAAGATGAATCTTTGACATCTTGAATTTTTTGTGTAGCTTCCTGCAAAAGCTCTTCGATTGTTTTCATGTTGTTCTTCCTTTCCCTAAAAACAAAAAAAGACGACGCAAGAACGACTACTGCCGCGTTACCATCTTGCTTCGTCTTGATAGACACACTTAATTAACCATGATAACCGTATGAAACGGAAGAGGTTTTAACTCTTGCTCAAAGGTGAATTCACTATCCCTACTCATATAAACCTTTCACCAATCGGTTTACTCTCTGATCTAAGCGTTAAATAGTTACTATGTCTTCTCATTGCTTTAACAGTTCAAATTATATCGAAGTCCATGTTTTTTTTCAAGCCGAAGTATGGTAATATTTTTTTATGATTCAATCTGTAAACAATAAAAAAATAAAAGAATACGCCAAACTGATTCAAAAAAAAGAAAGAGATAAGACAAATCTATTTCTCGTCGAAGGCGAACATATGGTTAAAGAAGCATTTAACGCAAAGGCTCTACAAGAATTATTTATCCTTGAAGGACTCGAATGTCCAATAGAGTTTAACTATGAAACCGTAACGCAACAAGTATTAAACAAATTGTCAAACCAGAATTCAAATTCTAAAATGATTGGTGTATGTAAAAAATTAAACTTAAAACCAAAAAAAGAAAATAGTCTTCTATTACTGGATAATGTACAAGATCCAGGAAATGTAGGTACGATTTTAAGAACCGCTCATTCTTTTGGCATTGACTGCATTTATATGTCAAAGGGTTGTGCCGATATCTACAATCCAAAAACGATTCAGTCCAGTCAAGGAGCCCTATTCTATATTCCTGTTATCCAAACGGATTTAGTAGAAGAAATTAAAAAGCTTCAAGAAAGAAATATTGAAGTGTATGCCACAGCTTTACATGACAATCACAAGGATCTTCAAAATATTAAGCCAAGTGAAAAATACGCAATTCTAGTTGGTAATGAAGGACAAGGTGTGCGCAAGGAATTAATTGATTTAAGTAATCATATTGTCAAAATTGAAATGGAAACTTTTGAAAGTCTAAACGTGGCCATTGCCACATCGATTTGTATGTATACATTTAAATACGCAAAAAGGTAGCAAATGCTACCTTTTCATTTTTCTCCATTCAAATAATGAATACATGGCACATATAAATTCCGTAACGACAAAGGCATACCAACCTACATGAATGCCAAAACACTTCATTAAACCATATGTCAATGGAATTAAGATGACTAGTTGTCTAGCCAAAGTGATCACTAACGAAGTATTTGCCTTATTTAAAGCCTGGAAGGCAGCACATAAAACCATACTGATACCCGCAAATACAAAGCTTAAGCTAATGATTTTTAATGTGGGTATTCCTAATCCATACATTTGATCATTCGCACTAAACATGGCTAATAATTGTTTAGGGAATAATTGAAATACAATCGTTCCTACAGCCATAATGAAAATCGATAGAATCATAGAAAATTGTATAGCTTCAATTGCTCGATCTTTTCTGTTAGCCCCATTATTATAGGCAACAATTGGAATCAAGGCATTAGTGATTCCAAGCACTGCCATATTCAAGAAATTCTGTAATTTATAGTAAACACTAAAGACAGTAATCGCCATAGCTGAGATTGGTGCTAGAATCATATTCATAAAAACAGTCATAAAACTTAATACGGACTGCATTAATATGGCAGGAACTCCTACTTTATAGATTTTACAAAGAATAGGTATCGAAAAGGAAAAATTATGCATATGAATATCCAATTCTTTTATTTTTACCTTCGTAATAACATATCCAATAAGCATGGCACAAAACTGTCCAATAACGGTCGCAATGGCAGCTCCGGCAACACCCATTTCAGGTAGACCAAGCCATCCAAAGATCAAGATTGGATCTAGAATAATATTAATAATGGCTCCTGCTCCTTGCATAACCATGTTATAAATGGCATTTCCTGTTGCCTGCATGATTCTTTCAAAGATGATTTGTACAAAGACACTAAATGAAAACATCGTACATATACGAATATACGTATTGGCTAGTGAAACCACATTTGAATCGGACGTAAACCAAGATAAAAAGACATTAGA
Source organism: Holdemanella sp. MSK.7.32 (assembly GCF_024460475.1). Lineage (GTDB taxonomy): Bacteria > Bacillota_I > Bacilli_A > Erysipelotrichales > Erysipelotrichaceae > Holdemanella. The sequence goes on from NZ_JANFYN010000024.1 coordinate 8,719, forward strand.
AAAAAGTAAACCTAAAACCAAAAAGACAAGTCCATTCACAAATCCTAATAAGATTCCATGCATCATTGTATTATTCGCATAATCAAATTTCTTTTCACCTAAGTATCGTGCAAGCAATGTATTAAAGCCAACGGCTGTACCACATGCAATCGCAATCATAATGGTTTGTACCGGATAACATAAAGATACAGCGGTTAAGGCATCACTCGAAATTTTGGCAACAAAGATACTGTCGACAATATTATATAAAGCTTGAATCACCATCGAAATGATGATGGGCAAACTCATAGAAATCACCAATTGTTTGATTTCCATACTTTCCATTTTGTTCATAAAAAATTACCTCCCTATGTTTTGGCAGTTTCATAGGGGATACCAAAACGAAAATAAATGCTAAAATAAGTTAATATGTTTTTTCTATTTTGTCAAATCAAGAATAGACTCACCAATCAAATCAGATGGTTTTGATAAATCAAAGTTATCTAAAACACTTGCACCAAGAACACCAAAAGAACTTGAATCATCCAATATTCCATGTTCTTTCATACTAGGTGAATACATTAAACATGGTACACACTCTCGAGTATGATCCGTTCCTTTATAGGTTGGATCATTTCCATGATCGGCCGTAATGATCAACAGTGTATCTGAATCAATAACACCAAGTAGCTGGCCTAATAAAAGATCAAAATCTTCAAGCTCATCAGCATATCCAGAAACATTTCTTCGATGGCCCCACTTGGCATCAAAATCCACAAGGTTCGTAAATAATAAACCTGTAAAATCTTTTTTCATTTCTTCAATCGTTTGAAGCATACCCTCATGACTCGAAGTCGAATGAATACTTTTTGTGATTCCCTGCCCATTAAAGATATCACGAATCTTACCAATACCAATCACATCCAATGCATTTGATTTTAAAACATCTAAAACAGTTTCACTCGATGGAGACAATGCATAATCATGACGATTGCTAGTGCGTGTAAAGTGACCCACCGAATTTCCTACATAAGGACGAGCAATGACTCTTCCTACCTTGTATTCTGGTTTTAAAGTTATTTCTCGAGAAATTTGACATACACGATATAGCTCATCTAATCCAGTTACTTCTTCATGACCACAAATTTGTAGAACACTATCAGCAGATGTATAAAGTATCAATTTCTTTCCGTTCGATTGAATCTCTTCCATCGCCAACTCATCTAAAATTTCCGTTCCACTTGCGCTTTTATTTCCAATAAAGACATGGCCAGTTAATCTTTCTAATTCCTGAACCAATTCATCAGGAAAACCATTTTCAGTAAATGTTTTAAAAGGTTTTGTCGTATGAATTCCCATCATTTCCCAATGACCTGTCATTGTATCTTTGGAACAACTTGCCTCATGCATCTTAAATGCATAGCCTTTTGATTGTAAAGTTTTACCACTTGGATGAAGATTTCCTAAACCTAATTTATAAAGATTCTCTATCTTTAGATTTGGACGATATTCTAGGATATGTCCAAAAGTATCGGCACCTGCATCATCAAATTCTTTGGCATCTGTAGCTTGTCCAATCCCAAAAGAATCAATAACGACACAAACTATTTTTTTGTATTTCATAAACGAATCGCACTTTCTAAGGCAAGCGTAATCATTTCATTAAAGGATGTTTGTCTTTCTTCAGTACTTAAATGTTCATTTGTGCATAAAGAATCCGATACAGTTAATAAACAAGCTGCCTTTTTATTCAATACTTTGGCGTTGTGGAATAGGGCAAAGCTCTCCATTTCGACACAAAGTGCATCTTGCTCTTCAACCATTTTTTCTGGTTGTTCATAGTCCCCTTCATAGTAGAACACATCACTAGAATGTGTATTTGTCTTTACAACAGGAATTGAAACTTCTTGACTTACACTTTCAATCAACTGATTTAATTCTTCATCAGGATATTGCATACGATCCGTATCGCCACTTTGTGCTAAGGCATAGGTAGATTCTGAATAACTTCCCTTGACTAAAGCTACAGACTTCATTGGTAATTTTTCAGAATAACTTCCTGTACTACCAACTCGTATAATGGCATCTACATCATAGAATTTAAAAAGTTCATACGAATAAATTCCCATGCTGGCCATTCCCATACCGCTTCCCATGACAGATACACGGTGTCCTTTATATATTCCTGTATATCCAAGCATACCTCGTACGTCATTAAACAAAACAGGATTTTCTAAAAAATTCTCGGCAATCAATTTGGCTCTTAAAGGATCGCCTGGCATTAAAACAACTTTTGCGACATCTTCTATATTTGCTCTATTGTGTGCTGTTGACATAATTTCCTCCTAAAAATAAAGACCAGTCAAAGCTGGTCTTTCCATCTTAATATTGTCCTGGGTTATACTTAAATGCATTCGGTACAACATGATTTGGATCATACTTCTCTAAAATTTTACCATATCTTTCACGATAATCATTATCAATTTTCAACTGAGGAATGACCTTTGTTCCCTCTTCAAAGAAGTGTTTTGATCCACGTCCCATTTCTTGTCCTCGTCTAGTGTGTTTATCCAAAGCAATATCTGGAACTTCCATGACTTTTCCCATGGCTGCTTCTTTAATAATAATATTTTTCAAATAATCACTTGAACGATCTTTTGTACTTGCACAAAGTAAACGAATCGCATGGATAAAATACATTGGCTGATCCCCATCATCATACGCATACGATTTACGTACTTCATTTAATGTGTTGACTTGCACAGCAGCTTGTAAATTTCCAAAACCAATATCTTCGACTGAAATTGTTAGTAATCGACGCCATAGCTTATCTAGAAACAAAGGTCCTGTGATATATAATTCATAAGCAGCTTGACATGCTTCTTCTACTTTATTGCGTCGAATGCTTTTTTGAAGTGTAGAAATCACTTCATCTGCGGCTAAGCCATTTCTTGTTTTTGCGGCAGCCCAAATATTATATGACATATTCTCTTACACTCACTTTCCATTAATATTGTTCTGAACTATATTTGAATGCATTCTCAACAACATGATCAGGATCATATGTTTCAAGAATTTTTCCATAGCGTTCACGATAATCATTGTCAATTTCTAATTGTGGAATCACCTTTGTAGCTTCTTCAAAGAAATGTTTCGATCCACGCCCCATTTCTTGTCCACGTTTTGTGTGTTTATCCAATGCGATATCTGGTACTTCCACCACTTTTCCCATAGCGGATTCCTTAATAATGATATTTTTCAAATAATCACTTGAACGATCCTTTGTACATGTACAAAGCACGCGAATCGCATGAATAAAATACATAGGTTGATCTCCATCATTGTATGGGAAGTTTTTACGCATCTGATCTAGTGCATGAATTAAAACTGGAACATTTAAATCTCCAAATCCAACATCTTCAACTGCAATCGTTTCTAGACGAGACCACATTTTGTCTAAGAAAACTGGTCCTGAAGTATATAATTCATAGGCTGCTTGACAAGCTTCTTCAACTTTTGCACGACGAATATACTTCTGTAATGAAGATTGTACTTCGTCCGATGCAAAGCCATTCTTTGTCTGAATGTCTGCCCAAATTGTCATTTTATTTACCTCTACTTTCTATTAATAAAATTATTTCTTGAATCAAAGTCTTTATTGTTTCTGCTGACATAAGTTGATCTTCCGCATGCGCCATCAACATTGTGATTTGTGGTTCTTGCGTATTCATTTCCTGCTGTAACAATTGAAGATGGGCTTCGTGGGCTTGTGAAAAACTTTCATCTCCATTTGACATTGATTGTTCGTAAGCTGTTTGATCGTTTTCACGATAATATTTAAGAGCTTCTAAATAATTTGACTTTGCTAAACCGGAATATGTGATGACCTGCATAGCAACTTGTGATATTTGTTCAACGTTAGCCATATTACCCCAATAATTTTTTTGCCAATTCAATAGCAGCAGCTCCATCTGCCATCGCGTATGCTCTAGGTTCAATACTTGCAACTGGAATATTTAATTGTTGATGAATTAAATCAACCGCAAAAACCAATTGTGGACCTACTAAGCATACATCCCATTTACCCACTTCGTTCTTAATTGAAGCATTAGCTACTGCACTCACTTCAATATCTTCACCTGTTTTTTCAGCAACATCTCTAATTTTTTTCACAAGAATTGAACTTGACATTCCTGCATTACAGCATAACAATATTTTCATTTTGATTTCCTCTTTCTATTTTAGTTCTGGCCAATATGCTTTATTCGCCTCAATAAAATCGTCTAAGATTTTTCTTGCCACATTGGCATTTGGAACACATTTATTTAAAGTTAATGCCTGTAACATTTTTAAATAACTGTGCTGCTCATACGCATCGACAACAAGCTTTTCACAATTTACTTGTTGTTCCATCAATCCCTTTTGGAAATGTGGAATCTCACCCACAGTGAGTGGTTCATATCCATCTTTTCCAACAATACAAGGAATTTCAACCATAGCATCCTTTTCAAAGTTTGAAATCGCTCCGTTATTTGGAACAATCAACAACATTCTTTCATGTGTATTAAATGCTAAGGCCGTTGCTAGATCCACAATAAATTCAGCATGAATACCGATTTGTAGTGTTGTATCTTTAGCTGTTTGAGCCTTTTCAATACGAGCACATTCACCAAATACACGTTTTTCTCTTGTATCCACTACTTGATCAGCACGAGTATAGTTTGGATCTGTGTGTGCTACCATATCATCTCCAAACAAATAATATTGGAAATATGAATTTGGACACATCGTAGGATCAATCGCAATAATATCTTTTACCTTTTTAGCTGTATCAAACCATGAGCTATCTGTATAATGTGATGCATCATCATCGGCTAAACAGTTTCCATATTTTAACTGGTGTGCAATCAAGTCTTGAATATATTCTTTTCCATCCTTATCCTTGATTGATGTCCACCATCCAAAATGATTCAACCCATAATAACGGATACACATTTCTTTACGATTTTTGAACCCTAAAATACGTGCTATTGTATGCTCCATTCCAATTGGCATGTCGCAAATATTGATAACTCTTGAGTTTGGTTTAAAACGACGGCATGCTTCTGCTACAATACTAGCCGGATTGGAATAATTTAACATCCACGCATTTGGTGAATATTTTTCCATATATTCAATGTTTTCCAATACACCCGGAATGCTTCGTAAACCATATGCCATGCCTCCTGGGCCACATGTTTCTTGTCCAACAACACCATATTTCAATGGAATCTTTTCGTCTAGAGATCTCATTTCAAGCTTACCTACACGAATGTGTGCTAATACAAAGTCAACATCTGTATAGGCTACTTCTGGATCCGTTGTTGCGACATATTCAATGGTTGGATCTTTTTCTTTGATTAAGATTTCGCATGCCTTTGCGACATGATTTTGACGTTCTTCATCGTTATCATATAATTTGATACTTCTTAATGGTAAACGATCCAAGTTGTCTAACAACATTAAAATAATTTCTGGAGTATATGTACTTCCTCCACCTGCAATAACAATTGAAAATTTCTTCATTTTACTATCTCACTTTCTTTTCATAAGACAATAAATTGATACATATATTATGTTTGGTTTTATTGTTTTTTACTCTAACAATTTAAAACTATATAAGTTTTTAATGAAGGCATTGCTATCTTCACTTTGAAGAAGTTCATGCATATATTTTTTGTGTGAAACAATTTGATTAAAGAATTGAAATAACAAGTTCATTTCATCATTTCGTTTCTTTTCGAGTGCTAACAAGAATACGAGCTGCACTTGATTTCCATCATGTTCAAATGGCTTTTTCAACAAGGCCACTTCTATACCTGTTTTATCAGCAAATGTAAACAGGGCATGTGGAACCATCATCTGTGATCCTAAATTAGTTGGATAATTCTTTTCCCTCAACAAAACATCTTCATAGAATCCTTTTGTGTCTGAAATAGATCCTGATTCATGTAACTTTTTAGACATCTCTTGTAAAAGATCAGGAAGCTTCATTGCATCTGAATATACCTTTACATGTTCTTTTTGAATATAACAATCTAATATTTTTGAAACACGCTTATTCATACGAATCATGTGGATCATTGAATTCAATCGTTCAATATCCTTGATTTCTGGTAGCTTATCCATACTGAATACTTCAACATCTTTTAAAACAAGAAATGAATCCAACGTAATAACTAGATCAATGGATGTAACGTCCTTTTTTTTCAAGACTTCCTTATTTACGATACCCACAATCACAATCTGATTTTTAAAATACATTTCAAGCCATTGTGTCAATAATTGTTTAACGCTATGGCGCTGACTTGTAACTACGATTGTTTTAAGTTTTACATTTTCATCCTCTAAAAATTGTGCAACATATACAGTTAAATATGAGATTTCATCTTCTGTAACGTAAACACGTTTGTATTTGAAAAGAATGGGAACAATCATCATACTGATTTCAAACGCAAATGGAAACTTTGTCTTTACATCATCAACAATGGGATTTTTTAATTCATACCCACCAATGACGCGTCGATTCATAAACTCTATGTGCAAAAGCATTTTACTAGATAAAGCTTCCGATTCCTTTAAGTTGATTGAATATTTATCGAATACTTCATTACAAAATTCATCAAAGACAAGCACTGTAAAATCTGTGATTTCAGGTACTTCATCCGTTGATTTCATTTTAAATGTATGTAAAAGGTTATATAGAATCGGGATATCAGCCTGCTCTAAATAAGGTGACTGCATACATAATTTAGTAATGACACGAGTGGAAAGATCATCCGGAGAACTTATTTGATTATCCTCTAGATTGTATCCATTTAAATTTCGTACTCGACAGATCAAGATGCATGCTGCAAAAATAGATAAGTTCGTTTCTGATAAATAGACTTGCTCCCCATTCATGATTTTGATTACATCTTCCTTTGTGGATGTGTAATATTTCATAACCCACGAATCACTTAGAAGCATATAAAGAATGTCCATCAAAGCATCTGGATTTTCAAGTGCCATGTCTTTTACGATTTTAAAAAGAAGCTCACGAATTTCACTTTCTTCTAATAAAATGATACACTCATCTTTTTTTAGTTTGAATAATTCCACATTGTAGTTTTTCAACAAAAACTGAATCACTTTATTGATTTCTTTGCGGATTACAGAATCAGATAAACCTAATAATTCAGATAAATCATATATACTGCAATCCTCAAAGAATAGTATTTTACCTATAATTTTGTAAATACGATAGACAGCTAGATCCATATTTTCATTATCCTGATTGACTATGTTACGAATAATATCTAGGTGCTCATCATTAATCATATATCCTTGTTTTGTACTCGAACGTATTAATATACAGTTTGTCACATCATTCATAAATGTGATTTCATTACGTATAGTTCGTGTTGATACATTTAAATTTTCTGATATTTCTTTTCCATGAATCCCCGGATTATTCATAATCAATTTTATAATTTTTAATTGTCTAGCTGTTAACATGTTTCTCTTCCTACTTCTCTAAAGCTTGTTCTTTTTGTAGCTCTTCTTTCTCCATCATCTTGAAGAATGGATAATAGAATACAGTTTGTAGAATTAACAACACAAATACTAGGGCTACAGCCTTCCAATCTAATGTCATTAAGAATGCACTTACTCCTGGAGGCAAGAATCCTGGAGGATTGGCAATTGGTTTACCGACTAAGCCTAAATTCATTGTTAAATATACAATTGTTGTACAGATCAATGGTCCGAACACAAATGGAATAAACATAAATGGATTCAAGATAATTGGTGTACCAAAAATTAATGGTTCATTGATTCCAAACAAGCTTGGAATAATAGATACTTTACCTACTGAATTCAATGATTTTGCCTTTGATCTCATCATTAAAATATTTAATCCTAATGTTAAACCAGATCCTGATACACATAATATACCATAGAATAATCCAAACGTGAAAATATGTTGAACAGGTTGTCCTGCCGTATAAGCTGCAATATTTTCAGCGGCATACGCAATCGCAAAAGTTGCCCATACAGCCGAAGTAATACTTGGTCCATGTAATCCAAAGAACCATAATAACTGAGTTAAGAACATCACAATCAATAAAGCTGGTAGTGTATCCATGCCTGTTATAGCTGGTGCTAATACATTCATGATCAATTGTGGGAATGCAACACCACCAAAAGTCAATGAAAGATTTGCGATTGCAACGGCAATAATTGTATTCAATACTAATGGTACTAAGGCCGCAAAGCTATCTTGTACCATTGGTGGTACACTTTCTGGCATTTTAATATACCATTTGTGTTCGTAACAAATATGATAAATTTCAACTGTAAATAGAGCTGCAACAATACCAGTAAATAATCCAGTAGATCCTAAATAAGATGTATTTAATTGACCATCTTTAACTACAGCACAAAGAATAAAGAATACAACTAAAGCTGTAACAGCAGGTTGACTTCCTTTTAAATCATATTTTTCAGACAAAGTCTTCGCAATAAAATATGTTGCATATACTGCAAGCATATCGTTTGTGAATGCAGATGCATATGTCAACACGCCCATATTCGCACTTAAGAAATCATAAACAGGTCCACTTCCCAAAAGGTTGGCAATACCTAAGAAAATAGTACAGAATGAACCAATGATAATAATAGGTATTGAAGCAACGATTCCATCTTTGATAGCTTGAATGTGTTTTTGTTGTTCAAGCTTGTTCGCAATTGGCATCAAATACTTCATCAGTACGTTTTGAATTTTTTCCATTTTCGCTCTCCTCGTATACAATTTTTGTCGACCAAATTGTTAACTATATATTAAATATAAACAGAACAATTCTCAAATCTTCTTTTTCCACTTTAAGCGGAAACTAAAAAAAAGCCACCATAAAGGTGGCTACAAAATCAAATTCATAATTTCTTCTTCACTTTTAGATACAGACTTCGCAACTTGAGATACGCTCATACCATTTGAAAGCATGGTTTGGATCATCAATGTCATTTCTTGATTCATTTGCGCAATCTTTTAATCTGATTCGTTTGCACGTTTATTTGCTTCTTGTACTTTTTTATTTGCTTCCTCTAATCGTTTATTCGCTTCCTCTAATCGTTTTTGAGCTTCCTCTAATCGTTTATTCGCTTCCTCTAATCGTTTATTCGCTTCCTCTAATCGTTTATTCGCTTTCTTTAATCGTTTATGAGCTTCTTCAAATTCAAGTTTTAGTTCATTTTCTTGTTGTATTCTAAAGTCTTCAATCCATTTTGTCCAACAATCATTCGATATGGTTTCTACTCGTTTTTCTACCGTTTGAATTACTTCATCATTTTCTATCATCTTAGTTTTACCATTATCACGACAATTCAAAAAGTAATATACCATTTTTTCTTTATCATTCATCTGATCATAAGACTTATCTAAATTTTGTGTTGAATACACAGATATTTTCAACATGCCATCCGGAAAAAGCAAAATACCATTATCATTTCTAAATTGAAGATCTATTTCAAATTCACATTCCTTACCATCATAGAACGCAATGACTTGACATGGGTTTAAATCATATTCTTCCTGTGATCCAAACAACCTCATAAGATAATATTCAGATAAGCGATGTAATTTGATTATATTTTGATCTATCAGAATAGCTAGTTTCATCTTGGTGTTGTCGTCAAATTCTACAAAAACTTCAAGTATTGGATCAACCCCCACATTCGTTACATGTACATTCACCACCTTTCTTTCCAAAAATACCGTGAGTAATGATTTTAAGGCATCGTTTGCCTCCTTACAATCTTCGCCAAACACATACTTAAAGGCGAAATCATTTAATAAATTTGCGCTACGCATGAGCACCTCATTTCTAGTAGGCATTTCCTACATACTCATATACGTAAAAAAATGCACTTTTTCTAATAAATTTTAATTTTTGCGCAAAAAAAGCGCCTTTCGACGCTAAATCCATTCCATTTTCTTACAAATATTATAAATTCCATCATCCACATTAGCATCTGTGACTAAAGTTGCGATATTCTTTAATTCCTGACACGCATTTCCCATCGCAACACTTGTCCATTGTGGATCAAACATCACCTTATCATTGGTGTCATCCCCAAAGACAACCACATCTTTTAAATCACCACCAATATGCTGCATCATATCTAGAATACCTTGATGCTTAGCATCATATTGAAACATTAAATAATCTGGCACAAAACGCATATTTCCTAATGTATCCTTTAAAGTCAATTCGGATTCTTTCTCTTTAGGGATTGAGATATACATTTTATAGATTACATCCAATGCATCTACATCTAAGTTCTCATCATAAATATATTCCGTTGGTTCCTTACGATCACCCACTTGATTTTGGAATGTATGATCCTTTGTATATACCTTAATCGAATCGTCTAGCGCAAATAAAACGCCATATCCTAAAGATAGTGCTTGGTTGGCAATTGCCTTTGATTTTTCTAAATCCAAAGGAATATTTTGAATCAATTCATCATTTATGACTAATCCGCCACCACCGCAACAAACCATATCATGTAAACCCACACTCTCCATAAAATTACGTGCTTTATAGTGTGCACGACCTGTCGCAATAGCTACAAAATGACCTGCCTTTTGAAGCTCATTCAAGGCTAGCTGTGCACTGGGTACAATTTTGCCCGTCGATTTATCTGTAAGTGTTCCATCTATGTCAAAGAAAAAGTATTTTTTATTCATATTTACCCCACACTTTCTGTACTTGAGTTAACACATCCCTCACATCTTGAATATATTCTAAATTTTGTTCCCCACTCAAGTTCGTAACATATTCTTCCATATCTCGAATTTCATAATTTAGTGCCAAACTACTTTCTCCACAAGTAATCTGATCTGTATGTCAATCACTCGTATATGTAACGGTTGCATGATCCGCTCTAGGAAAATTATACACCTCAACATCCCCATTCTCACATGCCATCAAACCTCTTTTGGTTGCTAAGCACGCATTGTCAAAGAAATTATCACAATCTCCATATCTTTATTCTGAAGTAAGATACCACTTGATTCATCCACACCCGTTTCAAGAGGTGTCATCGTTGTTAATGATGTATTAGGCTTACTTGTCATAAACCAACGCGCAAAACTTACGGCATACACACCAATATCAAGTAGAGCACCACCAGCTAGGTTCGGATTAAAGAATCGATTGTTCACATCATATTCTTTAAAGTTACCAAAATTGACTTGAACCATCTTCACTGGACCTAAACAATTGGATGAAATTACTTTTTTTACTCTTTAAATAAAGGCATATGAAATAGGGTAACCCCATCACTGATTGCCAAATGCCTTTCTTTGACAATTTCAACACACTCTTCCAATTCGTCCGAATTTATAATTATAGCCTTCTCACTAAAGACATGTTTATTATGCAACAAAGCATCCTTCATAATTTCATAATGCGAGTTATGCGGAGTCGCATTATAGACAATATCAATATTTCCATCTTTAAACATAGCTTGATAATTTTCATACACATGTTTAATTGAAAATTCTTCGAAAAACTTTTTAGTGGAACTATAATGACCAGAAGCCACACCATAAACACCAACATCTTCTTGAATCAAAGCATTGGCCATATCATGCGCAATCCAGCCAGGACCAACAATTTCCCGATTATAATGAATGAAATTCTCCATCCTTTTCCTTTTTGAATACACCCATATCATTCACTAGAATCATACCTGTCAATATATCCACAAATAAACTTGTATCGACAATACCAGGCATCATCAACAAGGTTTGATTCAACAAATGAATATCTTCTACATTTTTGAAGTACACATCGAATAAGATATTCCCTTCATCACTAATGAGAAAACCATCTTTATTTGAAGCGCTACGCCATTCAACAATCCCATTTAATTCTTCTAATTTCTTTTTCACAATACTATATGCTTTAGGTAATACTTCCACTACAACAGGCACTTGAAATGCCAAAGTCTCATGAAATTTAGTTTCATCAACCAATACAATATATTCATCGGCCATGGACGCAATAATTTTTTCTTGCGTATGAATACCACCACCGCTTTTTAAAGCATTCAAATGTGAATCTACCTCATCACATCCATCAAAAGCAATATCAACATGATCCACATATTGTGTATTCAATACAGTTAATCCTTCTTTTTGGGCTTTTAAAGCTGTTTTTGCAGAAGGTGTAACCACTTGAATATCTTTATCCTTTACATAATCAATCAAATATTGAATGGTACTGCCACCGCCTAGGCCTACAACCATTCCATCCTTCACTAATATTGATGCATACAATGCACATTTCTTTTTCATAATCATCACCACCTTCAATATATCATGTAATTTATTTTCGTCAATAAATACTTTATGTAATTTTAATTCATACGCAAAAAAGAAGAACTATACCTTCAAAGAAGCATATAATTCTTCACATTGACTGATTCGATCATAACTATCTGTGCGTTCATTCGTTAAAAATAAATATAAAATTTCAATGACGGTCGCCACAGAAATTCTTGAAAAACAAAACTCATTTAAAAAGAGCTTTTCACGCGTCGAAGTCTGAATATGATATACACATTCTTTGGCAACAACTGAATCCTCGTTATTCGTAATTCCAATCGTAGGTACACCTCGCTTCTTCATTTCTTGACATACCGCTAAAACTTGACTACTTTCTCCACTATTTGAGATTGCGATGACTACATCATTCGAATCAAGACCAAGCGCATAAGAAGCTTGATTTTCCCAAATAGTAGATGTAAAGGTTAAAATACCAATTTCATTAAATTTAAACATACAGTCAAGTGCCACTGGAATCGTATTTCCCACGGCACACACAAGTACGTGTTTAGCATTTTGAATCAAAGAAAGAATCACACTCAATTGATTCACATCTATATTACGAATTGTAGCCGTAAGTTCTGAAATCTTATTGGAAAGAATGGTTTCTAAAGAACCTGAAATATCACTTGTAGAAATGGTGTTTGATTTTTGTTTGATTTCATTGACACAATCCCTAGCCAAATTCACCTTTAAATGATGGAAACTATCCATCTTACATTTTCTGGCAAATCGCGAAACACTCGCCTGCGAAGTATTACATGCTTGAGCAAGCTGTTTAATTGTCATATTCACCACATCTTTTGGATGTTGGATAATATAATCTGCAATTTTCTTTTCGGAATCAAAAAAAGAATTATAATGTCCATGAATTGTATCGAGTATCATATAATCACCACCACTTCTATATTATCAAAAAAGAGATCAAATTACTTGATCTCATGTACGTAAATATTATTAACACGATCTGGTCCTACAGAAATCATAGAAACACGTACGCCAGTAAACTCTTCAATGAAGTGTACATAGTCTAAACATTCCTGAGGCAATTGATCGACTGTAGTCATCTTAGTGATATCTGTCTTCCAACCTTTGAAAGTTTTATAGATTGGTTTAGCCTTGGCAACATCTGCCTGATCACTAGGAATATAATTATATTCTTTACCATCGATTTCGTATCCAACACAAACCTTGATTTCATCTAAACCGTCTAATACGTCAATCTTAGTGATAACGATATCTGTTAATCCACTCATTAAGTTTGCGTGTTTTACAGTTAATAGATCCAACCATCCACAACGACGAGGACGACCTGTAGTAGCTCCATATTCTCCACCGTGCTCACGAATCCATTCACCTTGTTCATCTAATAATTCAGTAACGAATGGTCCTTCACCAACACGTGTTGAGTATGCTTTTACTACACCTACAACAGTCTGAATACGACTTGGTGCAATACAAGCACCTGTAGTAACACCTGCACTTGTTGGGCTTGAAGAAGTTACATATGGATAAGTTCCATAGTTGATATCAAGCATAGCTGCCTGAGCCCCTTCAAACAATACTGTCTTATCTTCATCCAATGCTTCATTGACTAAGTGTGTTGTTTCTTGGATCATAGGGACAATACGATCATAAATAGCTTCAAAATCAGCTACCATCTTATCGTAATCCATTGCTTTTCCACCATATACGGCAGTAAATAATTTGTTTTTAAAATCTAAACAATCTTTTAAACGAACTTTAAAATGTTCAAAATCTTTAAATTCATGGTAACGAATACCGTGACGAGCATACTTATCTGCATAACATGGACCAATTCCACGTTTTGTAGTTCCGATTTTATTAGCTGCTGCTTGCTCTTCTAATTCATCTTGATATTGATGATATGGCATTAACATCTGTGCACGGTCACTAATAATGATGTGTTTAGTTGATAAACCATCTTTTTCTAATTGTTCCATTTCTTTTAATAATACGAATGGGTTACAAACAACTCCTGGACCAATGATACAAGTTGCTTCTTCATGTAAAACACCACTTGGTAATAAGTGCAATACATGTTTCTTACCATTTACAATGACTGTATGACCCGCGTTGTCTCCACCTTGGAAACGAACGATCATATCCGCCTTTTCTGCTAAAACATCGACGATTTTTCCTTTACCCTCATCGCCCCATTGGGTACCTACAACTACTTGGCTTGACATAAGAGCCTCCTTTTAGGTATGTTCTTTACAATACCTAATTAATTATAAGTAACCCTCATATTATTGTCAATTGAGATTTTTTAAAAAAAGAGCTTGCACAACCATTTAATTCATGATATCATTAACAAGCACTTAGGGGTATCGTCCAAAGGCTAAGATAGCGGTCTCCAAAACCGTTGATGTGGGTTCGAGTCCTACTACCCCTGCCATTGAGCTTTCTATGCTATACTAATTAAAAAGCGTATATATATATATATATATATATTCGTCCAGTTTGAATAGTTATAGTTGGGATAAAATAAAAGGTAACATTCAAAATTTGGCGATGGCGAACATTGCCTTTTATTTATTTACTAAATTCAAAGTTCTTCAATTTTCAAATAACTATCTACCGACAGGAAACACTTATGCAGTTTCCTGCTTTTTTTTATTCATGTCATCACGTATCAATCGTTTGACATAAGTTTGATATGGAGTTTTCAAAGATTCTACCCACTCAATTAAATCTGATTCAGTTTTTAAATTAAACTTTAAAGGCTTTTGAATTAGATTGTTTTTGGCATATTCTGCTTCTTTTTCCAGCTTACGTTGCTTAGCATCATAATTCATCTTTGTTATTTCCTCTCTACGCTTATATAATAATGGATACCCATTATTAAGTCAAGCGTTTTATAAAAAAATTTTACAACATTTTTATTATATTTAACAGTACCAATTCTTACTATGGGTTATAACTACAACTTATTCCTTGTATGAGAATACATACTTCATAACCATTCAATACGATCCCGCATATAACCTATTTTTAAAACTCACGAAAAAAAGAGAGGATTCCCGTCCTCTCTTTCTCTATGCCAAAAATGGCATTCAATGTACTACTTGAATTATATATCATGTACAGTTCAAAAACAAATACATAGTATCCATTACTAATAATCCACTATACTTTATAAACTATATTCGTAACATCGCCTAATTCAAAATCATACGTGATATAGCTAATATGAGTCTGAATCAATTTTCGTTTAGTCACACGATCCGCATAGATCAGCTGACGAATTCCCGATTCATCAAATTCTTTTATTTTCTTGCCAATATCAAAAATCATTTTCTTGACTTTCTTCATAGAAAGGTCATACGTTGTAACATCTATGCTTCCGTTAATATAATCATCTAATATTTGTGATCTTCTGTCTTTAAAAAACAACAAATCATCTTCTAGCTTTTTTAGCTGTTCGGATGTTTTGTTGCTGTTGATATGCAAACCAAGTGGTATAACAATCTGATTAAAGAGTTTATCTTGGTTCACACGTTTATTACATTTTGGACACCAGTAATAATAATAGGTGTGTCTGTATTTGTTTTTTGTTTTTACAGTACTTACGTGATCGCATCGTTTACCACACTTACAATGTACAATTCCATGAAATAAGTACATTTCCTGATGTGGCATAGATACGTTTCTATGCGTTGCTTTTTCTACCGCCTTATCATATAGGTCTTTATCTATAATAGCTGGCACTACATCATCATATTCCACTCCACGATATTCAAATATACCTATATTTCGCTTGTTTATTAAACAATTCCTGATGAAATACCATTTCTTTTTCATCCCATACGTTTTCTCTAAATATATTCTTAGATCATCAATCCCATATCCCTCATACACATATTTTTGAGTCATATCCTTGATGATGTCAGCTTCCTCTGGAACAATCTTTAGAACATTTTTATCTCTAGTCCATCCAAATGGATCTCTACCGCCATACGGATATTTACCACTTCTTACCATTTGTTCTAAACCCGCAACAGTACGTTCACTTATCACCTCACGTTCCCATTGACTGATTACCGATAAAATACCAACTAACATTCTTCCATTGGCCGAAGAAATGTCTATACGATCTACAACCGCTACAAGCGAACAGTCATACTCCATTACAGTTTTTATCAATTTATACGTATCTATAACGCTTCTGGTAAGCCGATCCAATTTAAAAGCAACAATAGTATGTATCTTTCTTTTGTACACATCATCTAACATTCTTTTCATCTCAGGTCTTGAAAGATTTTTAGCAGAATATCCATCATCCTTGTAAATCTTCACTTCATCATTTGGAAAATATAAATCAATATATTTTCTGCACTGTACTTCCTGATCTCCTAAACCATATCCATTGTGTGCCTGATCGAAAGTCGAAACACGCAAATACATTGCAACAAATTTTGTCATAAAAAACCTCCATAGGCTCACCATGGTAACATAATCAGATTTCCATTAACTATATACTCACAATTCTTTTTAATTATCAATCTTGGTATATTTGTTCCTTTAAAAGTTCTTCCTTTTCAGCATCTTCAGGATGTAAACTAAAATATCTTTCATACAATTCCACATGTAATGGAGTCATTTCTTTAGTTGCAAAAACATCTATTCTATCCTTATAAGTCATGATATGTAGTTCCTCTATATTTAATAATTTCAACAATTCACATAACACATCACTTAATTCATCTATATCCGTTTTTATAACATAAGATTTTTGTAGTTTTCTTGATAGTCTCTTCGATTTCTTTTCTTGTACCATATAACATCAACCTTTCATACATATCAATCATACAAAAAAAGAATTATTTGTCATCGACCGAAATTTCAAAATCGGTCGATAGTAAAGCAAAAATTAAAAAAAGCTATTTCATATAATATGAAATAGCCGGCTATCCAAATTTGTTAGGAAGATGAACAGCTCTAACATTATAACTTTCGACTGTTCACCTGTCTAGCTTTATTCATTTGAACAACTTCATTTGCTTCTTCTTCAGTACGATACACTTTCGATTCACGCACTCTGATACCAGAAGGTCCGTCATTGCCATTATTTGTAGCAAATTTAATTGTTACAAATCCCCCACTTGAACGTATGAAAGTCGCTTCTTTTACGAAAACTGAACTAGAAACAAAGTATACTTTGTCCCCTTCTTTATATTTTGATACCATTTTCTATCCACCTGATTACATTATATACTAATAGAATCACTTCAACAATAAATCCGAAGATTCACATGTGGATTCAAGATATTTCAAATACTGAATATACTTCTTTGCCATTATCTTTCGTCCACATTCTTCCATGAACTCATAATCTGGTTCATTGTTATCATCAACTGGAAGCATAATCTGTAATTTATTTGCTCTTGCAGTTCCAAGCTTTCTACTGTAACCAAATGATTTACTTTGCATTGAAATAGCTGTTGCTATAAAAAGTCCGACATACATATTTTCATCAGCTTTTGAAATGTGAATTTTTCTACAATCATTTCCCATAACTGACCAATAAGGATGATAAAAAGCCAATCCAACAGCACCATTTCTATTAAATGCAATGTAATCTTTATCAAATGTATCATTTTTATTCGATACAAAATATCCAATGCCATTATTTTGGCTACCAGATGTAATATATGGAATGTCACCTTCTACTCGTTCCATAGCATAAATATCTCTTCCTGATTCAACTTTTCCTAACTTTGAAAGTCTACAAGGCTTCCACTCTCTCGATTCTAAGTTGAAGTTCTCCCCACCCACTTCGGTATTTTTCATATCATCAACACCGAGTTTCACAAGACGTTGTTCTACATATTCCTGATACTGTTTGCGTTTTGCTGTCATCAATTCTTTCATGTAATCTTCCATAAATTGATAATCTGGTTCATCATTATCATCAACAGGGACAACAATAATTTGTCTGAGCATTCTTCGTTCATTGAATTTATATCCATAACAATATTTGTTTTTCTGTTGTAAAATAATGGTTTTAAAAAAGAGCAATACATATTGATTATCTTCATGATTTTTCAAATGTAATCTTTTTACATCGTCAGTAAAAATACATTCATATGGATGATAAAATCCAATACAGGGGGCACCATTATAATTAACACCTAACACATTGTTATCTAATGAACTATTTTCATTATCAACAAATCCTGTAACACCATTCATATTATCTGTTGCACCTATAAATGGTCGTGTACCATCAATTTTATCTGCATTGGTTAATCGTTTCCCTGAGCCTACACTAAAAATATCTTCAAGAAAAAATTCTTTCCAATCTCTATCACTCAGTTTCATCCAATTCACCCCCTGTAAACAGGTACTCGCGATTTTGCATTACCATAGAAAATTCAAAACTGAGATAATCGCCAATCGCTTTTTCAAAATCGGATTCCGTCGGAATTTCATCATTAAAATAATAAAAACTATGTAACCATTCATCATCAGGTTGCACCGTTGATTCTACACAGAACTTTGAAGGTGCTTCAACACGACCATTCCATACATCAAGAAGATGTTGCTTCTTATCTTTCGCACTGTCACCTTCAACAAGTCCAACATGTGCCCTCACTTCATATCCATCTTCTCTGAAATCAATAAACTTGCACAACTTGTCTTCTGGATGTGGTTCATGTGCTGTAAATACAGCAATAACCGGATTTGTACCTACACCATAAAATGTATCAGTATTACAAGTAATCACACCTTCCAATGTATGTTTTTTCATGATACTTGCTTTAAATGCCTGTTCTGCTTTTGTTTTCCTGTCATAGATGACTGCGGAACGATTACAGCAGCTCTTGCACCAACTACAAGAGAATCAAGTAGATGTTCAACAAATGAAAGCTCATATTGCAAAGGATCGTCTTTAGTCCCCTGACTATATGGTGGATTCATCATACCAACAGTTGCACCTTTTAACTGCACCTGTGCAGGATTCTGCTTCAAAAAATCCTGACACCAAATATTACTGTTACCATCATCACGAAGAATCATATTTGTACAAGCAATCGCAAACATATTACTCTGTAATTCATAACCATGCAGTTGTTTTTTTCGGATGTTCTTTCTCCTTGTTTCATTCTCTGTAGCTGAAATCATATGGTGCATTGCTGCCACAAGAAATCCAGCAGTCCCACATGTAGGGTCAAGAATAATATCATCCGGCTGTACATTCAATAAGTCGCAGAATAATTCACAAATATGAGCAGGTGTAAGCACAATACCAAGGGTTTGACCGTCACCACCTGAATAACTCATAAATTCCCCATAAAAGCGACCAATAAAATCCTCTGCTGATGATTTATATTTGATATTATCAAATACATTAGTCTTCAAGAACTCAGCATAATATTTCAATGGTGTCTTTTTCAATTTATCATCAATTTCATTCAGTCTAGCACTAGTCTTAATAATAGCAAACTCACTCATGAGTTTATCACGCTTTGCATCCGGTCCGACATTAGAACGCTTCAAGCGCTTCTGGATTGCGTTATAAATCTTCTCACCGTCTGTCTCAACGTCATCTCCTGTCAATGAACTAATTGAAAAGCTTCCACTTTCAATTTCATCCAACGCCAGCAAAATACCCGATACAACCAACGGTTTGTCTTGATCTTTCAAAGAACCGTATGTACGAAGATATTCATGAAGTGTTTGTGCATCTTTCAGAATTTGCTCAGTTGTCTTCTCGACATCAGTCTTTTCTTTCAGAACATTTCTCAAGTAATATTCATAGATATTCTGGGGGTTGAACATTGTAAATGATTCAACGTCTTCCAGTTCGATATATCCTTCTCTATCGTCAACATACAGAGGTGTAATCTTGTGATGCTTTGCATCTCCCGATACACCAATAGCAAAAACCTTCTTAAACGAGCTGTTCTGTGCTATATGCTTTGCGTAGAAATATGCTCCATTCACTGCATAGTCAGTGATTGCTTTTGTTGCTGTGTCAATGAGTGCTGTATCAGTTAATTTTATATGTTTATCTAAATCTGCTTTATCCTCTATGACAATTACAAAGTCATTTACAACAGCTACATACTCAGGATAACCAGCATTTCCTGTTCCACGCTTAGAAGCGGTGGAAAGAGCTTCGTCAATCTCTTTTACATCACTTCCCTGTGCTGTAAACTGTATCTTGCACTTATCCAACTGAGAAGCAACCCATAAATCGGTTTTTACTTCTTTCTTTGCCATTTATAAATACATCCTTTCTTTTTTCGTGGATATATGGATAATTCATTAAGTCATCCACACATTACATAAAATCTACTGCTTCTGTTGATTCTCTGCATCTAATCGACATATTCATACTCGATATTTTGATCTTCGATTATTTTCCTACCCAACAAGACGCACATCTCATTCTAATCAGTACTATTCATTAATTTAATTTCACGAACATATTTAAAATACGTTGATTTTTTCATATTGAGTTTTCTCATTAACTCTAGACTCTTGATTTTGCCATCTTTCACGTTTTGATATTCTTTTTCAAAGTCAGGCAAACTCATAACACGATGTCTGCCATAATTATCCCACTCGCCACGTTCTTTCATTGCAATCAAGCCTTCCTGCTGCCTTTTCGTTTTTCTTTGCAACTCAGTTTCGGCTAACATTGCATAGACATCAATAATGACCTTATTAATTGTTTCAACAATCAGCTTATTCATCGCATCCGTGTCTGGTAAATCTGTTGTGGTTGTAGGTATATCCAGAATCATTACACGTATATTATGTTCATCATAATAACGTAATTCATTTGATATGGCTTTCTTATCTCTAGCTAGACGATCTAACTCATAAATGATTAAGGTATCACCTTCACGTAACACATCCTCTTTAAGCACTGTATATCTAGGTCTGTCAACCGTCCTGCCAGACATTTTGTCTACAAATACTTTTTCAAGTTTATAATTTCTGCTTTTGCAGAAATCTTCAATTCCTTTGATTCCACGCTCTAAATTTTGTTCCTTCGTGCTAACACGATGATATCCGTAAAACATCATTTAACCTCCTAATTTTAACAAAAAAAGGTCTATAAATAAATAGACTAGTCTATAAATAAAAAATAGGACATTAATAGACTGCTTTATATCTATCTATATCCTAGTGCATAAATGTATACAATTATGATCCTAATTTTTTAGAATTATTTTATTCCCATCTGCAAACTGTATATCCGTTAAATTTAATGAGTTCAAATAATTCTGTTCCTTTATTTGATCTTCCTTTTTTATTTTCTTGTACCAAGCTTTTAAAGTGCCATTCCAAAAATATCCATTTTCTTTAAGTTTCTCTTTTTCGGAATAACAATTATATACATTTACAATCAAATAATTTTCATTAATATCCTTATTTGGGTTAGGTGAATATATCTTTATAAACTTTAATATTTTATTATGGTCAGTAGTCAATCTTGGCATATTCTTAATATCTGAGACAGACACAACATTTAAATCCAATGCAGAATACAAAAGCTTTTGAAAAATTTCATAAAATGCATCACTATGATCTGAAGTATGGCGATTACACCAATCAATATGGTGAGACACTTCATGCAAAGTGGTACAAATCAGATTTGCATTTGTCTTTGCACTTGTCTTTGGAACAAAAACACGTATGATATGAGTTCTCATATCATAATCCCCAGCAAAAGACTTCCTATCATCATTTAGAAAATTTAATTTAAACCATTTATAATTTTCTCTTTCATAATTAAATTTCGCATTTTCAATTATTTTAATCAACGTCTGTTTAACTAAAAATTCACTCGAAATATAACATTCCTCTTACTTAAGGCAAGTTGCCTTAATTCTATTTTTTATTCAACAGCTGTGTTTTAAAAGTAGGATATTTTCTTCCGTTGAATTCATGCGGTTCTGAAAGAATATCAAGACCTGCTGTATAAGGCACTCCGCTTTTATTTACTAAATCGATCTTAGGCAGTTTATGAGCAAGCAATGCTTCTACTTTTTTATTTGTAAAATGGTATTCTGCACCGAAAATCTTTTGCTTTTCATAGAGTGCGAACGAACATTTTTCTCTATCCTCTTTACTGTGCGTAAAAAATAAACCTTTTGCACTTTTAAATGCATAAACAGGTTGGTTGCACCATGGACAGCATCCTAAAGATTCAGGTTCATTTTTAAACTGAGATTCTGGTATTTCCTTGTTGCTTGCATTTTCAAAGTACTGATTTAAAAATGCAATCGCATTTTGAACACATTCATCTACTGTGATTTTTGAATTGTATACTTTTTTTAGGTCTTTTTGTAGTTCTACAGTACGCTGTGGTGAAAGGTCAAGATTTGATTTATTTAAAAATTCAACCATGTATCTGCCTTTATCTTCAATCGAATATACATTGTCAGTCAGACTGATGTATCCCGTCTGGATCGCTTTATCAATAATTCCTGATCGAGTTGCTTCTGTTCCAATTTCACAACCACTCAGTAATGCCTTATATTCATCATCTTCTGTATCAGTGACCTTTTTGAATGGATGGACCATCCAATTACCAAGGCTTTCAACTGTATATGGTTTAGGTGGCTGTGTTTTCTTCTCTACTGGTTTAAAATCAACATCTAAAGTTTGATTTATCGACAACAGTGGAATAGCTTTATCAACTGAATCCTCCCCATAAACACGCATCCATCCTTTTGATTTAACAGCTTGACCCTTGATTTTTAAGTCATTTTGGAACTGTCTGCCAACGTGAATCGTTGCTTCTGTTTCTGTAACGATACAAGGTTCTTTCCAAAAAACAGAATTAAAGCGGGCAAAGATAGCCTGATATACCATCTTTTCATTTGATGAAAAAGAATCATAATTTGCTATTTTATCAGTCGGCATTAATGCAGAGTGAGATTCGATTTTAGAATCATCGAAAATTCGTTTTGAATCTTTAAATAACAGAACATTGTTCTTGTCATGTACTTCCAACAAGTGAAGAACAGTCTGCTTTTCATTTTCACTCAGATATTCTGTATTGGTTCTTGGATATGTAACAAAACCTTTTTCATATAAACTCTGAACAACTGCTAAAGTTTCAGCAGGCTTTAGTTTAAATTTCTTCCCACAGAAACCTTGTAATTTACTCAAGCTGAACAGCTTGGGACTTTGTTTTTCGACATCCCTTGTTTGAATATCTGTTACGATACCTTTATTAGAATTTAGATCGTTACAAATCAAATTGATCTTGTCCTTCTCGTTCAACGCAAATTTATCCTTTAAAGATAGTTTTAATCCATTAACATTCGATTCAACCGCATAATATTTTTCGGGAATGAAATGTTCGATTGCAACTTGCCTGTTATATATTTCAATGACGATTGGACAGATTACTCGCCCAATGTTTAACAGACTGTTCGCTTTTGATGAAACATCTCTTGTTAAATTGATACCTAGAAGCCAGTCCACATACATACGTGCAACACCTTCGTTGTATAAATTATTGTATTCTGAATCAACCTTACGTTGGTTGAGCTGTGTAACAATCGTTTTATCTGTTTGATCTGGCAACCAAAGTCGAGTGATGCGTTTTGATCTATCCTTTAACCCGAAATGTAAAATCAAACGTACAATAACCTCACCTTCCCGGTCTGCATCTCCTGCACAAATGATTTCATCTATTTTATTATCGTTAATCAAAGTACGAATTAAATTAAACTGGTCTTTGGCACCTTTATCCTTTTTCAACTGGAATTTAAAAGGATTAGGATAGAATGGTAAATTCTCATTCCATTTGATTTTTTTACCAAAATAACTATCCATATCCTGCAATGTCAGCAAATGTCCATATGCATAGGTCACGATATAATTTCCAACAGTGATATAGCCTTTATTGTTCAAAGCCTTTGTGTTCTGGCTTTTGCTAATCGCAGTAGCTATCGTTCTTCCCAAGCTTGGTTTTTCTGCAATAATAACCTTCATGAGCTAAACCTCCGCCATGCACATATTCAATATTTTTTGAGAGAAAGTCATATCCTGTTTAAACTTTGGCTGAAAAATAATTGTGTATCTTCCACCTGCCTGGACTCCAATAACTCCAATATATTTTTTTTCATTCAAATAATTCATGTAGCGATTTAAAATGACATCTTTCTTCTCTTCCGGAATTACGATCCAGCTTTTATTGCAGTAAGGTAAATTTCCTTCTGCCTGTAAAAGTACTTTTTTTATATCCGTCAATTTAAATTCAAATGCATTGATTTGCCAGTTTTCCTGATATTTTTCCAATGTCATTAAATCTGTATTACCTTCTCGAACAGGACATTCAAACTGCCATTTAACAGCTCGTCCTTTATTGTTGTAGCTTTTCCAAAAAGCATCCTTTAATTCTTTTTCAGTTAAAAACATATATTTATCTCCATTCTAAAAAAAAGCCACAATGGCTTTTAAATCTATATTTATAATATTGTGTTCTCCCGCACTAATAAAACGAGTGGTCAATTGCATATTTACTTTCGCTGCCGTGCAAACGTTTGTTAAAGTCATCAAATTCTGTAATGGCGCATTATATCACTTATCCTTCACAACCATCAAAAATTGTGCTGTACTACACCTTTTTTTAAGTTCCATTAGATTATTTAGAATCTTCATAACCATGTGAGATATCGTTGTACTACAACCTCTAATCAATGGCATTACAGACTACTATAAAATGTTAACCTTGCCACGAATGACATAGGTGTAATTCAAGTTCATCTGTACTTTCGATATTTCTATCAAGGTCTGTGAATCGACCTTATATATTAAATTTATCATTCAAACCAACTAATAGTTGTCTTATTAAAACACTTCATGATTCATTACTACATGATTTAATTACGTCCTTCACCACCATGTGAAAACACACTGATGTACAACAAAGAAGATAAATCGTTTGTATCAAGTTTCCCTTCACAACCATCTGAAATAGTGCTGTACCGCAACTTAATCATTGTACTTCTCCTTTCAATTTTTCCTTCACTACCATATGAAAATATGCTGTACTGCAACCTCAAATGGCATTACAGACTACTACAAAATTTTAACCCAATCACGAATGACATAGATGTGATTCAAGTTCATCTGTACTTTCGATATTTCTATCAAGGTCCGTGAATCGACCTTATCTAATAATTAAGGCAAACTGCCTTAATTTATATATTTAACTAAAACTGGCGAATGAGTGCAGCCACTTCTTCTAAATCCTTTTTACTTACGTTTTTTTCTTCAAAAATAGGATTTAATTTCGAATAGCCGATCTCATTGATAGAAACATCGTGATACGAAAGCTTTCTTTCTATTGTCGTTTTTAACATAGCTGGACTGGCAGACTGAATCTTTTTGCCCAAATTTTTTTGAAGAAATTTAAAGTCCATTTTATTACAATTAAACACATCACCAGATGCAATGACTTCATTTGCAAGGACTTCCTGCAATAATTTCTTTTCCTCACATTCCTTTCGGAAAATCTCGTAAAGTTCAGCACGATATTTTTTATAAGCTTTTGAAAAATGCCATCCTTTGATTTCGTTTTTTTCTTTACTGGTTCCATCGTCATTGTAGTTATCTAGATTTGTTGCACGTCTGGAAGCATCCATTTTCTGCAATAACTCAGTTTTCTTATCCTCATGATTTTTGATTGCTAAAGGATATGTTTTAGTACCATCTTCTGTCGAAACCGTAAGACTGGTACTTGTAAAGTACAAACCAACATTCCCTTTTCCTAGCTGTCTTTTCAATTCACCTGTCTGCTTATTAAATTTATCAGGAACATGACCTTTCAACGTGATCTGGATATAATACTTCCACTTTCCTTTGATCTTTTCACGTTTTACAGCACAGTAGCAGATCTCCGATTGCAACGCCTTCCATTCATACAACGTACATTTGGTAAGGTCAATTATAAATTCAAGGCCTTGCCATTTGACCAACCCAACTTTCTTTTCATCATCTAAGATGAATCGAATGCCTGTTGTGTTCTGGCTTCCGCAAAGACTTCTCAAAGAATCTTTTCTTTTATAATGGACATAAGGATTTACCTTGTCCTCATCACTTCTGTACTGGTCTTTGATAAGTTCTTCTTCCATCTTCTCAAAAGCTCTGAAACAACGTACGGCCAGATTATTACAAATCTGAGAATTCAGGTTTTTCTTATAATAACCTCGATATTTCTTCATATCCATTCCAAATCCAAATTCAGACCAATTAAACATCTTCTTGATGTTGTAGATAGCATCATATTGTTCTTTTCTTTTCTTCTTTAGGTCCTGACTCAACTTTTTAGATTCCTTAGATTTATCAGATTGCTTATCTAATTCATTGATTTGCATTGTCAAATCCTTTATAAGACTTTGAGCGTCTCTATAATCTCTACGTTTTGTCATTTCATAATATTTCTTTTTTTCATAGCTTAGAAATTTATTATATAATTCCTCGCCCAGTCTAAAACGCTTTTCTAAAATATGTTCCTGATATAACTCTGTTTTCAAAGGTAACGTAAGAATATAACGACCTTCTCCACTCATAACAGCAATTCTCCTTTCCTGCTCTTAAAAAAATATATAATCACAATTAAAAATCTAAATTTACAACTAAACAACAGCGATAAAGGTTGGATAGTCACCTTCACTACCATCCGAAAATGTGCTCTGCTGCAACGATTTTTTTAATATAGTGATGAACATTTACCTTCACTACCATCCGAAAATGTGCTATGCTGCAACCTCAAATGGCATTACAGACTACTGAAGAATTTTAACCTCTTCACGAATGAAGAAAGTA
>NZ_JANFYN010000025.1 GCF_024460475.1 Holdemanella sp. MSK.7.32
TCCTCTCGTTCGACTTGCATGTATTAGGCATGCCGCCAGCGTTCATCCTGAGCCAGGATCAAACTCTCCATTTGATTTAGCTCTTAGATGTCTCTGACATCTTTCTTTACAATTGTTTGTTTCGAAATTGACGTTTTAGTTTGTATTTTTATTTCCTGTTCAGTTTTCAAAGATCATGTGCACCTCAGCAGTGCTCATCTATATTACCAAATACTTCCCACTTCGTCAAATGTTTTTTTTATTTTTTTTCATCTTTTTTACTGTATACGCTTACAGCAAAAAATAGAGCTTTTCAACTCTATTTAAAATGCTCATAAGCAATACGATTGATATTTGCCATAACATCGGCACCTTTATCCCCTAAACTCGTTAAAACAACTATACTATATGATGTATTACATTCTACAAAACCAACACTATTTAAAGCAGAATCATACATACCATACTTTTGAGGCATACTCAATTGTGTATCCCTATCTAGATATTCACCTGGTTCTGCCTCTTCCATATTTTTAATCAAACCTTTATAGTCTTCTTTATGATCATATAAATAAGTCACCACATCATTCATTGTATTAGCTGTTGTAACATTATCCATTGTATAATAATTCTCACTGATAGAATCTGTATATTTTGTCATTGCTTCCTTATATTCTTTCCAGCCACCAAGATTTTCATATAAAATATGACCCGCATCATTATCAGAATATATTATTAAATTATTTAAAAGATCACTTAAAGGAACTTGACTACCGATACCATAATCCGAACTAATAACCCCTGCATCCTCATGCATATATCCACTATATGTAAACGTTGAATCTAATGTATACTCACCCTCATTTACTTTATCATAATATAGCATTGCCAATGGTAATTTATAAATACTCGCTGCAATAAACTCATCCTTCTCATTCATACTATATTTAATGTTATGTTCTAAATCCGTGATACAGTATGCTACTTTTTCATGATCAATACCATTCTCTTGAAAATACGCTTCTATATCTTTTGCCAATGACATATCAATATATTGACTATTATCTTTATTTTCAACTTCCGTATTTTGATCTTCTCCGATTTCAGATATCCCCTGATATGCCTTTTTCTCAGTGTTCTTCATTTCAACCGCAAATACACATAGTACAATTAATAATGCAGATAATAGAGAAATAATAATAATTTTGTTTTTCTTATCCATGATAGACCCTTCCAAACTATGAAAAAGAGTCTATACAGACTCTTTTATATATTAATGTTTAAAATGACGAACCCCTGTAAATACCATTGCGATGCCATGTTCATTACATTCATCAATTGAAAGTTGATCCTTAATAGATCCACCCGGCTGAATAATTGCAGTCACACCCGCTTTGATAGCTTCTTGAACTGTATCTGGCATTGGGAAGAAAGCGTCACTTGCCAATACAGAACCTTTCGCCTTTTCACCAGCCTGTTCAATCGCAATCTTAGCTGCACCAACACGGTTCATTTGTCCCGCACCAACACCAATTGTCATATCATCTTTTACCAAGACAATCGCATTTGATTTTACATGCTTAACAACTTTCCAACCAAACAACAATTGCTTGATTTCTTCTTCCGTAGGCTTACGATTTGTCACACATTTTAAATCTTCTTCGTTAATTGTATGCTGATCCATCTCTTGAACCAATAGACCATCATTAACATTTGTATATTTTAACGCACTTGAAACAGATAAGCTAGTATCTAATTTCATTAATCGAATATTTTTCTTACGAGTCAAGATTTCCAACGCTTCCTCAGAGAAGTCTGGCGCAATAATGATTTCCAAGAAAATCTTAGATAATTTTTCTGCCAATCCCTTTTCAACCTTTGCGTTCAACGCTACGATACCACCAAAAATCGAAATTGAGTCAGCCTCATAAGCTTTATCCCAAGCCGCTTCAATATTTTCACCAATACCAACTCCACATGGATTCATGTGTTTAACACCTACAGCTGCATATTGACCTTCAAAATCTTTTAAGATTTCAATAGCCGCATTTCCATCCTGAATATTGTTGTAAGACAATTCTTTACCATGAAGCTGAGTCGCATTTGCCAAAGAATATTGAGGATTCATTCCTTTATAGAAAGCAGCCTTTTGATGAGGATTTTCACCATAACGCAAGTCTTGAACCTTATCAAAAGTAATTGTCATACTTTCTGGGAATTCTTCATGTGTTTTCTTCGTTAAATAATCTGCGATCATCGCATCATAGCGAGCTGTATGACGGAATACTTTTGCAGCTAAACGCTCACGCGTTTCCAATGTTGTTTCTTGGTTTTCTCTAATTTCTTCAAGAACTTTATCATAATCTTTTGGATCACAAAGAACTGGAATACTTTGATAGTTTTTAGAAGCACTACGAAGCATACTAGGACCGCCAATATCAATATTTTCAATAATTTCTTCGTGTGTTACACCTGGTTTTAATACAGTTTCTTTAAAAGGATATAGATTCACACAAACCAAATCAATATACTCAATTCCTAATTCTTGTAATTGACGTACATGATCTGGGTTTGAACGAACACAAAGTAATGCACCATGAACTTTTGGATGTAAAGTTTTCACACGACCATCCATAATTTCTGGAAAACCAGTCACATCACTGATTCCAATTGGATGAATTCCAGCTGCCTCAAGGGCTTTTTTTGTTCCTCCAGTAGAAATGATTTCATATCCACAATCTACTAATCCTTGTACAAATTCAACTAAACCAGTTTTATCGGATACACTTACTAATGCTCGCTTCATTATTTTTCCTCCTCTATACTTTTTGCGACTTGTTCAATGACTTGCCAGAACAAATCATATTCCATCGCATGTACATGCGATTCTAATGTTTCAAGATCCCAAGATGGGTCGATTGCTACTCTTTCTTGACGAATAATAGGACCTGTATCTACACCTTCGTCTACGAAATGAACTGTAACTCCAGTTTGTGCTACTTTTGCCTCATACGCATCTGCAATACTATGAGCTCCTGGAAATTCAGGTAAATAAGCCGGATGTAAATTGATGATACGATTTGGATAAGCACTTAATAAAGTGTGTCCAATAAAACGCATATATCCACTTAACACAATCAAATCAACCTTTTTTTCTTTTAATACCTCTAAGATTGCCGCTTCATAACCCGCTTTACCATCATATCCCTTTGGATTAAAATAAAACTCTTCTACTCCATGATTATGCGCACGAACTCTAGCATACGCATTTTCTTTATCCGCAATCAAGCATGCACAATTCACATGCAAAGAACCATCTTCAATATGTGACAAGATTGTTTCAAAGTTAGTACCTGAACCACTCGCAAATACCGCAATATTTACCATTGGACATCTACCTGTCCTGTTTCAGTTACTTTACCAACCACATAGCTAGGTTCATTGATTTCATTTAAGGCAGCTTGAACTTTTTCAACATCTGCTGGATCTACAGCCATCACAAAGCCAAGTCCCATATTAAATACGTTGTACATTTCTTTCGTAGAAATATCTCCATTTTTTTGAATCAAATCAAAAATTGGAGGTTTTGGGAATGTCTTTGTATCAATTTCAACACCCATACCCTCTTTTAACATACGAGGTACGTTTTCATAGAATCCACCACCTGTGATGTGGCTGCAAGCTTTTAATGTAATACCCGATGCTTTAATATGCTTTAATGCTTTTACATAAATTTTTGTAGGAGCCAATAATGCCTCTCCTAAAGTTTTACCTAATTCATCATAATATGTATTTAATGATTCTTCTGTAATATCAAATACATTACGAACCAATGAGAAACCATTACTGTGAACACCTGTTGAAGGAAGCCCAATTAACACATCTCCTACATTTAGATCCTTACCAGTAATCATATCTTTTTTATCGCATACGCCAACGGCAAAACCTGCTAAATCATAATCTTCTTCTGGCATTAAACCTGGATGTTCTGCCGTTTCTCCACCAATCAAAGCAGCTTCAGATTGTAAACAACCCTCAGACACACCCTTCACAATGTCCGCAATTTTTTCTGGAACATTCTTTCCACATGCGATGTAATCTAAGAAGAATAGTGGTTCTCCACCTGCACATGCGATATCATTCACACACATCGCAACGGCATCAATTCCAATTGTGTCATGCTTATTCATAACCATCGCAAGTTTAACTTTTGTACCACAACCATCTGTACCAGAAAGTAATACAGGCTCTTCCATATCTTTAATTTTAGATAATGAGAAAGCACCAGAGAAACCGCCAAGTCCTCCTAACACTTCTGGGCGCATTGTTTTCTTAACATGCTCCTTAATCAATTCAACAGATTTATATCCTGCCTCTAAACTAACGCCTGCTGCTGCATAATGTTCTGCCATACTCTACTCCTTTACCTCATCTTTATAATCTTGTAAATCTTCTGGATATTCACCTGTACAACAAGCTAAACAGCTTGCTTCAGGCACACACTTTTTAAAGTCTTCAACACTTAAGAAACGCAATGAATCCACCTGGAACAATTGTTCCATTTCATCTACTGTATAGTTAAATGCCGCCAAATCTTTTTGTGCCGTTGAATCCGCTCCATATAAACAAGGATATTTCAACATTGGCGAAGCTATACGTAAGTGCACTTCTTTTGCGCCTGCCTCTTTTAATAATTGACAAATTCG
The DNA here is from genome assembly GCF_024460475.1 of Holdemanella sp. MSK.7.32. Taxonomy (GTDB): domain Bacteria; phylum Bacillota_I; class Bacilli_A; order Erysipelotrichales; family Erysipelotrichaceae; genus Holdemanella. Next base: position 4,686 of record NZ_JANFYN010000025.1, read on the forward strand.
ACGTGATGTAAAACCTTTCACAACACTATCATCTACTAAATAAACTCTTTTATCTTTAACCACTGAACTGATCGCATTTAAACGAACACGCATACCTTGCATTCTTTGTTGTTCTGTCGGACGAATAAATGTAGAACCAATATAACGGTTTTTAATCAATCCCGTTTCATATGGTACATTCAATGTTCTAGCAAAACTTGCAGCTGCACTTAAAGCTGAATCAGGAACACCAACAACGATATCCGCTTCAATATTCTCTTCTGAAGCTAAATAATAGCCACATTGTTTTCTTACTTCATGAACCGTTAAACCATTATGAACACTGTCCGGTCTAGAATAATATACATACTCTAAAGCACAAGCCTTCGTTTTTGTTTCTTCAATAATCTGACTAGACTTCATACCTTCGCAATTGAAACAAATCAATTCTCCTGGATTTACTTCACGAATAAATTCTCCACCAAGAATTGGGAACGAACAAGTTTCGCTACTGATACAATATCCTTCATCTACCTTGGCAATATATAAAGAACGAATACCATGAGGATCTCTTACTACATACAAGCTGTCTTTTGTGACTACCATGAATGTATAAGCACCACTCATCATACGACAAGCTTTCGCAATTTTTTCTTCAAAAGAACCTGGATTCAACTGAATCAAATGTGCTAATAATTCTGAATCACTTGTTCCTTGAAAGATCAATCCTTCATTTTCTAATTTTGTTCTTAAAGAAATCGCATTCGTGATCATCCCACTTGATACAACCGCAAAATATCTTTGGTGACTACGCACCATAATCGGCTGAACATTTTCTAATTGAGAATCATTTTTTGTTGCCATTCGAAGCTGACCAATCGCAATATTCCCCTCTAAAGAATTTAACGTATCTTGTTTTAAATTCTCCGACAATAAGCCTAATCCCTTTTTACAAACAACATTTTCTCCATCACTAATTGCTAATCCAACACCATCTTGTCCTCGATGCTGAATGGCATGCATTGCTAAATAGATATTCTGGGCGGCCTGTTCTACATTGAACAAGCCTACGATCCCAGAAGAATCTTGAACTACTTTTTTCAACGTCATTCTACTTCACCTGCTTGTGTGTAAAATAACGAACACCATTTGCGAAAATATCTTGGTCTTTATTTCCAGCAATATTCTGGAACAATCCTTTTTCATAACGCTCACTGTGACCCATCTTACCAAAGATCTTACCATCTTCAGAGAAGATACCTTCGATAGCCATGCTTGAACCATTTAAGTTGTCTTTTCCATCCATTGTTGGAACACCCTTTTCATTTACATACTGTGTTGCAACCTGACCATTTTCAATCAACTTATTCAATACTTCTTCACTCGCAACAAATTTACCTTCACCATGACTAACAGCAACTGAATATACACTTCCAGCTTTCATACCTGCAAGCCAAGGAGAAGCATTACTTGTAATACGAGTACGTGCAATATGAGAAACGTGACGATTGATATTATTTCTAAATAATGTTGGATTTTCCGCATCCAATTTTTCAATATCACCATAAGGCAATAATCCAGATTTGATCAATGCCTGGAATCCATTACAGATACCTAAGATCAAACCATCATTTGCACGCATTGTATCAATTGCTTGCGCAATCTTTGGATTTCTTAATACATTCGCAATAAATTTACCTGAACCATCTGGTTCATCACCACTACTAAATCCACCAACAATCATTAAGATTTGTGCTGTACTAATTTCTTTTGCTAAAGTTTCGATACTCTTTTGAATGTTTTCTACAGTTAAGTTATTAAATACAACTTGTTTAACTTCAGCACCAGCACGTTCAAACTTAGCTGTTGTATCAAATTCACAGTTTTGCCCAGGGAAAATAGGAATAATTACTTTTGGTTTTTCCACAACAACCTTAGACATTGGTACTTCTGCATCATTTAATGGAGTTTCTAAAGTATCTTTTCCTTCATCCACGATCATTGGATAAATTTCACTATAACGCTTTGTCCAAGCCTTTAATGCATCTTCAATTTCAACGGTTTCATCATTTAATACAATCTTAGAATCATCATTTAAAATACCAATCAATTCTAAATGTTCATCTTGAATGCTTTCTGTAGCTTCCACGATCATTGAACCCAAATTGAATCCATATACATCTTCTTCTGTGCTGATCGCAACACCAACTTTAGATCCAAATGCCATTTTCGCAATAGTTGCACCTAGACCACCAAATTTAATTGTGCTTGCCGCAACAATTTTCTTTTCTTGCATTAATTTATGAACTGTTTCAAAATTTTCTTTTAATTGTTCATAGTTTGGAACATTATTTTTAACTGGCGTATGCTTTACTAAATATACATAGTCTCCAGGATTTTTAAATGAAGCCGAAACAATATCATTTGTTTTAGCTGTAGTTACCGCAAATGTAATCACTGTTGGTGGTACATGAATATCTTTATATGTTCCACTCATAGAGTCTTTTCCACCAATACTTGGTGTTTCAAATGCCAATTGAGCATCAATCAAGCCTAATAAAGCTTCAAATGGTTGTCCCCATTTTTGTGCATCGGCACCTAAATGTTCAAAATATTCCTGATTTGATAAACGACACTTCTTATAGTCAGCACCCAATGCTGTGATACGAGCTAATGCTTCAACAACTGAATAACTAGCACCTAAATATGGAGAATATTTAGATACTTTTGGATCATATCCATATGTCATAACCGAACAAGTGTTTGTCATTCCATGCACTGGTAATTTTTGTACAGAACCTTCTTCAGGAGTTAATTGATATTTACCTCCAAAAGGCATCAACACTGTACTCTTACCAATAGAAGCATCAAACATTTCTGCCAAACCAATCTGACTTGCGACATTCGCATCTTGTAATACTGTATTTAAATCTGAGTTTACTGCGTCAAATGGATGTTCATCATATTCATTTTCGCAAACATCCACAACCTGGTGCTGACGAACACCGTTCGTATCCAAGAATGCACGAGACATATCAACAATTGTTTCACCGCGCCATTTCATGACTAAACGATTTGTATCTGTTACATCTGCAACTTTGATAGCCTCTAAGTTTTCCTTATATGCTTCTTCTTTGAATTTTTCAAAATCCTTAGCCTCGATACATACAGCCATACGCTCTTGTGATTCACTAATAGCTAATTCTGTACCATCTAAGCCTTGATATTTAACTGGAACTGCATCTAAGTTGATATTCAAACCATCTGCAAGTTCACCTACGGCAACACTAACTCCACCTGCTCCAAAGTCATTCGCCTTTTTAATTAATTTTGTACAAGTAGGATTTCTAAATAAGCGCTGTAATTTACGTTCAATCAAGGCATTTCCCTTTTGAACTTCACTTGAACATTTTTCCAAACTTGTTTCATTATGTTCTTTACTAGAACCTGTAGCTCCACCGATTCCATCACGACCAGTAGCTCCACCAATCATAACGATAATATCGCCAGCTTCTGGTTTTTCACGTTTAACATGTGATTTAGGAGCTGCACCAACAACAGCACCAACCTCCATACGTTTAGCTACATAACCATCATCATAAATTTCATCTACGAATGTAGTTGCCAAACCAATTTGGTTACCATAACTTGAATAGCCATGAGCCGCTGTCTTTGAAATCTTTGATTGAGGTAATTTGTGCTCTAATGTTTCACTAATTGGTTTTGTGATATCTCCAGCACCTGTAATACGCATAGCTTGATATACATAGCTACGTCCTGATAATGGATCACGAATAGCTCCACCAATACATGTACTTGCTCCACCAAATGGTTCAATTTCTGTTGGGTGGTTATGTGTTTCATTTTTAAACATCAACAACCATTGTTCGTCTTTTCCATCTACATCCACTGTAATTTCTACACTGCACGCATTGATTTCATCGGTAATCTCCATATCATCAAGTTTACCTTGCTTACGAAGATATTTTCCAGCAATAGTAGCCATATCCATCAATGTTTTTTCTTTACGATTTCCATGAACTTCCTGGCGTAATTTTAAATATTTATCATAAGAAGCCTGTAACTCATCTGATAATGTATCCAAATGGAAACATACATCATCTAATACAGTTTCAAAAGTAGTATGACGACAGTGATCTGACCAATATGTATCTAACACACGTAGTTCAGTCATTGTGCAATCTCTTTTTTCTTCTTTTTCGAAGTAACGTTGAACATGCTCAATGTCCGCTTGAGACATGGCCAACCCTAAAGTCTGACGTAAAGAATCTAATTCTTCTTTACTCATTTTTGTAAATCCTTCTAATACAGGAACATCTTTTACTTCAACGTCCTGATCATCCACTAATACAGAAAGGTCTTTAACACGTGCTTCAACAGGGTTAACAATATAATGTGTGATTTTATTAAGTGTTTCTTCATCTACTGGGTTTGCGAACACTAATAAAGTACCTGAATGAATACGTACTGTTTGTTTGTTGTTCAAAAGCATCAAACATTGCATTGCACTGTCTGCTCTTTGATCATATTGACCTGGCAAAAATTCATATGCCAAATATGATTTACCTGTTAAATCTACAGAATCATATACATCATCTGTAACAACTTCGCTACAAACATTTTTCTTTAATAATTCAATATCATTTTCGTCGGCATCAAAAATATCATATAAATTGTATTTTGTAAGACCAAAATCTTCTTTTAAAGATAAAGATTGTCTTAATTCAGCCGCTAACGATTCACTTTCAACTTGAAACTGTTCTTTTTTATGAACAAAAATACGAGTATCCATTTCCTTCTCCTTATTCAACAATTGACTGTTCTAATACTTTTTGTGCTTGTTCTTTTTTAAACTCAACAATTTTATCCTGCAATGACTTATCATTTAGTCCAATCATCTGGCAAGCTAAAATAGCTGCATTTCTTGCCCCTGATTTTCCAATTGCGACAGTCGCAACAGGAACACCTTGAGGCATTTGTACTGTCGATAATAATGAATCCAATCCACCTAAAGCAGATGTCTGAATAGGGATTCCAATAACTGGCAATGGTGTAGAGCTAGCTAAAACTCCAGCTAAATGTGCTGCTCCTCCAGCTGCCGCAATAATAACCTGAATTCCACGTTCACATGCTGTCTTTGACAATTCCAAAACCGCTTCCGGCGTACGGTGAGCACTTAACACACGAACTTCATAGCCGACTTGAAAATCGTCTAATTGTTTCATGCAGCCTTCCATACTAGGTAAGTCCGAACGAGAACCCATCACAATTAAAACACGCTTTGTTTCCATAAATGACCTTCCTTTCAAAACAAAAAAAGCGCACCTATAGTAGGCACGCTTAAAAGAGCAATTCTTCTCTATCAATTGTGGTAAATCTTCTTAAGACCATAAGTAAGACCTCCAAAATCAGAAAAACACTTCTGCAAGATTATAATACCTAAAATCAACTCAAATGACAACCTATATTTCATGAAAGTTATGCTCTAAGCATAAACAATTTATATTTTCTTAAATCAAATATATAAACAATTGAACTCAATCCCCAAGTAATTGGATACAAACAATGCGTTAAATACAAGCTGTGTACGCTCTGTCCTATCGTCATTAAAACAACCACACGAACAGCACACCAACATACAAGCATGACCACCATTGGCATCACAGGACGTCCCAATCCTCTTAAAATACTAGAAACCACGTGTGAAAAGCCTAAAAGGACATAGAAAAAGGCACAAATTTTAGCACGATCTACTCCAATCGCAATTACTTCTGGATTTTGATTAAAGAAAGCTATAAAAGTTGGCGCAAACAAGTAGATCAAAATACCCAAACATTCAATCATAAGTAGCGATGCTGCAAGCCCAAACAAAATTCCCTTTCGAGAACGTTCCTTTTGTCCTGCCCCTTCATTTTGTGATACAAACGTCGTAAGTGCCATCGAAAAAGAAATTTCAGGAAGGAAAATAAATCCTTCTACCTTTGAATATGCACCAATACCTGCAATAGCTGCTGCACCAAACGAATTAATATACGACTGAATCATTACATTCGCAAAATCAATGACACAACCCTGTAATCCTGTAGGTAATCCATAGATACAGATTTGTTTAAGATTTTCAAAATCCAAAGACAAATGCATCCAAGAAATATGTAAAATACTTTCTTCTCTTGCCAATTGCAAAACACATAAAAACATACTCGCAAATTCAGAAACGATTGTAGCCCAAGCTGCTCCTGCAACCCCCATCTTAAACACAGCAATGAATACAACATCTAAAATCACATTCAATATCGAACTCACAATCAGATAATAAAGTGGATGTTTAGCATCGCCTCCAGCACGAATGATTCCCACAAGCATGTTATATAAGACTAAAGAAAAACCGCCTAAAAAATAAATCTTTAGATAAATAGAAGATAAGCCAAACACTTCTTTAGGCAAACCCATCCACATCAACATTTGATCAGTTAGTAAATAACCAATTCCAGTCATAATAAGACCTAACAAGATACCAAATGTTGCTGTTGTATATACCGCTTTTTTTGTTCTATTCTCATCTTGAGCCCCTATCGCATTGGCAACAATGACACTTGCACCTGTCGCAAAACCGTTAAAGAAACCAACAATCAAGAAAACCAGTGACCCCACACTCGTAACAGCCGCTAATGCATTCTGTCCTAGAAAATTTCCAACAATCAACGCATCCACAGTATTGTAGAGTTGCTGAAAAAGATACCCGATAAATATTGATATCGCATAGCCAATGATTTGTTTGGCAACACTTCCTTTTATCATTAACTGAATTGAATCTTGTTTTGCCATAAAACCCTGGTATACAAGAAAAGCCTGCACCAACATTAAGTTAGTACAGGACTATATTTTGCCCTAATATCCATTAGGATACATCATACGTTATTTATTTACAATATGAGCTGTTGCAATAGATTGAGCCCAATTATAAATAGATGTTGTATGCATTCCTTTGACATTCTTATTTCTTAAACAATATGTTTTAGTTGAATCCACAGGTAAATAACCACATAGTTCACTTTGTCGAACTAAAGCATTATGATAATTCTCTTTAGACACTTCATTATCGGAAGTATACATACCGGCATCTAGATAAGCATCTAGTTGTTCATCACTCAAACGACCAAAGTTATTTGTGGCTCCCGTTCTTAAAATAAAGTTAATGCCTGTATCGTCTGGTGAGCCATAAGAGAAACCTAGATATGTTGCATCCCAACTATCTGTTTGAGCATCATCCTGCACAGTATTGATGACTGTATTAAATTCAACTGTATTGGCTTTAAAATCAATACCAATCGCATTTAAACATTTCTGTAAAACCGGAATTAAAGAATCCAAAGAATCCTTATCCTTATTTGCCAAGAAACGAATGGTTAATTTTTCACCATCTTTATAACGATACCCATCCTCTGCCAATGTATATCCTGCATCCTCTAAGATTTGATTGGCCTTTTCAACATCATAATCATAATAAGTGACACCATCCACTTTTTCTTCATTACGAATCATTTTTCCATTATTTAAAGAAACAGGATTTCCAAAAGTACCAGGCTTATAAGCCATACCATCAATTTGATAGTAATTATCAATATATTCTTGCGCATTAAATCCATATCCGATTGCTTTTCTTACCACAACATCACTACAAGCTCCCTCATAAGAGTTAAAGATAATAAAGCTTTCACGATCACTTGGATAAGAATCAACAGATAAACTCTTATTCTTTTGTACAGATTTAATTTTATTTGCCTCAATCACATCTGGAATATAATCCACTGCTCCATTTTCTAATTCTTTGACTTCTGTTGAAGTATCTGTCTTTTTGATCATGATCTTAGAAATTTGATACTGTCCTTTTTTCGCCTTAAACTTTGAATTTGAAACTAAACTAGCCCCACTTGTCTTCTCAAACTTCTTTAATACATAAGCACCCGTTCCAATTGGCTTACTATTCTTCTTTTCAATACTTTCTGTTTTTCCTTTTTTATAATTTAAATATTCTGAACTACAAATCTTCTGTGTTCCAAGTGTAGAAACCGCATCAATTCTAGGCTTATCCAAATGGAAAACAACTGTATAGTTATCTGGTGTTTCAACTCCAGTAAAGCTAAATGCATCTGCATCATGATATTCACTATAACCATCTAAAAAATCAACGTTGTTCGCAAAACGACCTGTATAGCTTGGATCGGCCATAACAGTAAATGTTGTCTGCACATCTTTTGAAGTAAACTTGGATCCATCACTAAACTGGATGCCTTTCTTTAATTTAAATGTCATTGTTTTTCCATCTTCACTGATTTCAGGTAAGGACTTAGCCAAATCTGCAACTAACTCTCCTTTTTTGTTGTATTTCAACAACCCTTGATAAACCAAATCAACGACATAAGAATCATTTGTCGTTTGGTAATACATGGGCGAAAAAGTTCCGTTCATTTCTGAACTCAACCCAACTGTCAACACTTGATCATTACCTGCAGCTTTTGCACTACATCCACACATCAATAAAGCCATTCCACATGCTAATAATTTTTTATACATTCTCTTTTACCTCCTAATTATTTATTCTTTGTACCACCACCAGTCAGCTAACACTTTTCATCACTCTCCTTATAAATAAAAAATCCTGCATCAAATTAAAAATTTGACACAGGACAGAATATCAAAATAATCTGCGGTACCACCTGAATTGGTATAGTTATACCCACCTCTAGAATGCCATCACATTCGATCCATTTAACGCACGGAACACGTCGCAGCTACTCAGAAATTCTTTTCACCTTGCCCTTGAAAGTCCATTTGCTAAGTCGTAATAATCTAGCTTCCACCCTGACTAGAATCTCTTTGTATCCGGTTCTTAGTTTGATCTCTTTCGCATCGGTTGCCTATAGGATACACCTAATAAAATCCGTTTTCAATAGATTTTTCAAATCATTTACATTTTCTTACATCAAAGATTGTTCTGTTCTACCAATAATATCATCTTGCGTCTTTTTAGAAAGCACATTGAAGAAAGCACTATATCCGGCTACACGAACAATTAAATCCTTATGTTTTTCAGGATGCTTCTGTGCATCAATCAAAGTTTCCTTAGAAACAATGTTATATTGCACATGATATCCATGTAAACGATTAAAGAAGGTTTTAATCAACAATTCTAATTTTTGTCGATTTTCTTCAGTCGACAACATTTGAGGTGTCATTTTTTGATTTAGCAAAACTCCACCCGTAATTTTATTTGTACGAAGCTTTGACACACTTTTAAACACAGCTGTAGGTCCATTTTTATCGCTATTATGCGCTGGACTGCAACCTTCTGCCAAAGGTTCGAATGCATTTCGTCCATCCGGCGTAGCCATCGTTGACATACCTTGTCCAACATTCGCACTAATTGAAGAAGTTCCTGCATAACGAATTCCGCCAATTGGTCCTCTATTATAGCGTGTATTCGGATATTTTTCGATTTCTTCAATATAAGAATCATAAGCTTCCACAATTAACTGATCGACATAATCATCATCATTTCCATATTTTGGGGCTTCACGAATCAACATTTCCTGAATTTTTTTGTTTTCAGGTGATGAAAAATCATCTAAGATCGCATTCCAAAGCTCTTGTCTTGTGATTTTCTTTTCTTCATACACTAACTTCTTTATAGCTGCCAAACAATCTGCCATGTTCGCAATTCCTACTTGAAGTCCTGAAATAAAATCATAGACCGCTCCACCTTCTTTGATGGTTTTGCCTCTGGCAATACAATCATCTGTCAAAGCCGAACAAAGAATGTCTGGCACATCCCTTTCAGATGCTTTATCAATTACATTTTCTACAATAACACTATATCGAGTAATTTCCCTTATTGTTTTATCCCATGCTTTTAAAAGTTCTTCATAACTTTCCATTTCCGTAAAATAGCCATATCCTTTTGTAAAACGTTTATTACTTGTAAGATCCACACCGTTATTCATCGTACACAAAAGCATTCTTGGAAAATTGATATAAGACATTCCCGTACAACGGTAACCCCATTTACCTGGAACTGCTGTTTCTACATGTATTTTCCCCATTAATCACTTCCGTTTAGATGCTCGAAAACCGCATAAAATCGTTTTAATTTTCCCATTAATCTCTTCCCTTTCCCTAAATCCTGTATGGAAATAAACATTAATTTTAAATATGCCACCGATTTTACATTTTCCGCAATTAGTATGATTTTTACCCCGGCAGCAGATTTCTTTTCCTGAAGGCTGTTTTGTTTCTTCGGGTATTTAAAAAATGGTTGAAATTAGGTACTTAACCAATGTGCCCGTAAATGCTGGTTGTTAAATAACTGGTTGGAGCTTAATAAAAGAAAAGCCTCGTTTGACTCCTATGCACGATTGAAATAATTAAAACCTATTCATTGTCATTGCCATGACCAGCATATTGACCATTATTTGGATTGCATTGGTTTGCGTGATTATTCAAGTTAGTCTTGTATGCATTGTTGTTTGGATTATACTGATTGGCATAATTATTAATCTGTGCTTGTGTGTGAGTACGTCCGGATACTCCACGCCCTCTGCTTTTACTCATATAAAATAATCTCCTTTCTATGTATTTCTGCAATCAATTTTGCCTGCAACAGCAATATAAATGATTGAGTTATTAACACTTACCCTATATATGTCAGAATATCGATTTGATTTTTCGCTTTTTCACAAAAAAAGAAACCAGCTTTCGCCAGTGTCTTAATCTTACGAACACCTTATCTCTCTTTTGAAATAAGTTGTCACAATGTGTTGGGGAAATCAATGTGTCAGAAAATCTGCGATGTAGAAAAAGGCCTGCCAACCAGCAAGCCTCTCTTTATTTTTTACTTATTCACATACTTTGTTGCTTCGTCACGAGAAAAATTGAATTTTTCCATAACTTTTTCAATAATAGCTTCACTTGAAATGCCGAACTCTTCAAGCGAAGATACTAAAATCTTTATGGAATTGATTCTTTCTTCCGCTACTGCTTTTTCCATTACATCACACATCTTAATGTCCTCCTTCTTTTCTGCTTCAGAAAATTTTACATTATACCTGTCGTCTCCGGTCAGCACCTGCAGAAGTTTCAACATTTCGTCTACATGCTTTATTTTGTGCTCATCCGGCACATAGTCTTTGTTTTTCCTTTTCTGAACAAAGAAATCTGCAACTATTCGAAAATCACTTTGGAACATCTGCACCGTTTCATCATCTAAAAAAGCAATGTTAAAGATATTTGCCTTGTAGTCATTTACATATGGCTCCAGTTCCTTTGGAATATCAATAACCCCTTTCAGATTATGAGGTGATGACCATTCTTTCATCCCAAAGTGAAGTACCAACGACACGACCGGAACAATGGGATTCTCATCATTTTCCGACAACAGCTGCCGTCGGTAAGAAGCTCCATCGTAGCTAAAAACTCTTAATGGCATATATTTCTCTTCTGCAGTCTGGTTTTCCAGTCCGCAGATTGCAACAAGAACGTTACCATCCTGCCAATATTTAGCCACATCCCTTTCCTGTTCATGCAGTTTGCCTGCCTCGGCTTTATACTGTGATTTTACCTTTGTTTCTTTCAATGATTCTTCTTTCACGATCCGATTTCCGCGAAATAAAAGAACATTGACAATGTCTGCGAAGACGTCATTATAGTCTTCCAGAAGTTTTTCTGTTATGTCTTTTTGTCCCATAGATTGTTATCCTTTCCCTAATCTGATGCAAAAAACGATCAGGGAAAGCTCATAGGCATCCCTGATCTAATGTTTCGGGGATTCCCCTATTCTACTGGATTTATATTTATTCCTCTTATCCTTATCATACAAAATATCATTTGTATCGTCAACCAGTTCACGATTGACAGAATATTAGAATCCTTCCAGCGTTTTTGTTGTTATGTTGTAATCATAGTTGTTTCCTCCTTTTTCTGACTCCAATTTTTCTATGTTTCATTTATAATGTGTCAGAAAATCTGCGACGTAGAAAAAAGGCCCGCTAAACGGCAGAACTTTATATCGAATAATTGTAGCTTCCATACCGCAATTCATTATTTTAGTTTCACCAAGTCTAGCTTTTATGTATTTGTTCTTACCCTATATATGTCAGAATATCCCAAACGCTTATTTGCCCTCTCCATGTTCTAATTTTTCATGTTCCATCATTTCCTGAGGGGTTAAAACATCCTCTAAGCCACAATGTTTACAGATACATTCGTAAAGGGTTCGATCTTCATCTATAAAACCTCGTCTACAGATAAAGCCGTGGAAGTCTTTGGAACCGTTATTTAGACTGAGTGATTGATGGGCAATTTCACCTTTTTTAAACTGGTTATACGTTCTATATTTCACCACAGTCCCATCTCCGAAACGAACGTCAATATCTTTGCTTGTATTGTATCGAATAATTGTTGTTTCCATACCACAGTTCATCATACGGGTTTCGCCAAGGCAATTTTCAGCGGAAGTTTTGATGTTTTGATTGGCGATACTACCTTTTTTGAATGCATTATATGTTTTGCTCCCTACAATAGTCCCATCTTCAAAACGAACGTCAATGTCACGTACCCCATTGTATCGAATAATTGTCGCTTTCATACCACAATTCATCATTTGGGTTTCTCCAAGACGTGGATTGAAATTTTGATTGGCAATTTTCCCTTTTTTAAAATCTTTATATTGTCTATCTTTCACCACAGTTCCGCCCTCAAAACGAACATCTATATCATTACATCCACCATATCGAATAATAGTCGCTTTCATACCACAGTTCATCATTCGAGTTTCACCAAGACGATTTACTGCAGAAGCTTTAATGTTTGGATTGGCTATTTCGCCTTTTTTAAAATGGTCATACGCTTTATGTACTACTACTTTTTCATCTTCAAAACGAACATCTATATCATTACATCCACCATATCGAATAATAGTCGCTTTCATACCACAGTTCATCATTCGGGTTTCATCAAGACGGTTTTCAGCAGAAGCTTTCATGTTTGGATTGGCTATTTCGCCTTTTTTAAACTGATCATACTTTTTATGTACTACTACTTTTCCATCTTCAAAACGAATATCAATGTCTGAATACTTCCCGTATCGAATAATAGTAGCTTCCATACCGCAATTCATCATCCAGGTTTCTCCAAGACGGTTTTTTGCGGAAGCTTTAATGTTTGAATTGGCGATTCCACTCTTTTTAAATGCTCCATATGTCTTATGTTCCGCCACAGCTCCATCTTCAAATCGAACATCTATATCGTTATATCCCCCATATCGAATGATAGTGGCTTTCATACCACAGTTCATCACGCGTGTTTCGCCAACTCTATCTATTTTTGCTACCATAAGTTATCCCTCGCTTTTTGCATTTGTTCTTACCCTATATATGTCAGAATATCCCAAATACTTATTTCTTCCATACAGCAAAAAAGACACCAGCTTTCGCCAATGCCTTAATCTTACGGATGCCCTACCATCCCTCGTTTGAAATTCGTATACTGTACATTCTTTACAATCACACCATCAGGAAATCGCACATCCATATCATCGCTTTTACGATACGAAATAATCTCTGCTTCAAGTCCGCATTTCATAATTCTCTTTTCGCCGATACGGAACTTCCCTCTATTTCTTCTGGAGTCCTGCGGCCTTGCAACACGCCCTTCCGTAAAATTTTTGTAATCAATATGCTCCGCAACCGAACCGTCCTCAAAAAGAACATCCATATCTATATGTTTTCGATATGCAATAATTGTAGCTTTGAGCCCATTGTTCATAATACCTGTTTCTCCGACACGATCAATCGGAGGCCTGATGGACCCGTTTAAAAATTCTTTATATGCTGCATGCCTGGCAATATAGCCATCTTCAAACCTAACATCAATATCGGCATAAGCTCCATACCGAATAATCTCAGCTTCAAGCCCGCAGTTCATGGTTCTCTTTTCTCCAAGTCTGCGCTTTGCCTGTTCTTCAGGTGTGTCATCGGGACGGCCGATCATTCCTAACTTAAAATTCGTATAAGTCGTGTGTTTGGCAATAGCTCCATCCTCAAACTCTACATCTAAATCCATCGAAGACCGATAAGCAATAATCCTGCATGTTTCACCACTATTCATTGTGGCTTTCCTGCCGATTCTGTCCCGATACTTATAATTGCACTTGTCACATAACTGTCTTTTTGTAAGACCACGAGCATTCAGCGGCAGTATATATTCCCTTCCGCATGGTCGGTGACGGATTCTGACATGAGCTTCATCCTCGTATCCAGTCACCTCGTATTCTCCGTTCCAGGAAAGATCTATTCTTTTCTGCAGCAGCTCCAGGCCATCATATTTCCTCTCGCATATCGGACATTCATATCCATAAGACCTGGCCAGGCCGAAGGAATGGTAAATCGTCCCGCAGTGCGGACATGTATTGCTTGCAATCTGACATCCTTCTTTTTCTCTTCCTTTGATCCGCTCTATGAACTCGTCAGGCTCATACTTTTCACAGAAAGCTTTGATAATGCAGTTAATTGTCAGCCTGTCCAGTATCAATCGTCCGGTCTTCGTACCGGCAAGCAGGTCTTTTATATCATCTAACGTGACTTTTGGCTGATGCAGATAAACCTGGTAGAGGAATTTCGCATACCGGAGGCTTTCTTCATCTGCTGGAACAACCGGTTTATCGCTGTCATAGATTGAGTAAATCTGTAACCTGCAGCCATGCTTTGCACAGGCTGTTACACCATGGAGCGAATGCCACGCTCTGATATAGGGACGTCTCCCGTTTGCCATGTCTTCAGCCAGGCATTCCGGACAGCACCTCAGTACTTTGCAATGATTCTTTTTATTGCCTGGAATCATATGAAAATCTTCCGCCTGCCGGATGACCTGCTCTGCCACAAGAACATTCATGCTTTCATTACGAAACGGCATCATCGTGCTGAATTCTGAGTGCCTCGACATAATCTCTTCCAGCGTCGGAAACTTATCACCTTCATATTTTCTACAGATATTCTCAAGCTCTAACAATTCCGTACTTCCCTCTAAAGTAACAGAGAAAGCCTTTTTTGACATTCCGTTAACTGAAAACAAAGCTTCCAGCCATGACACAATGTTCTCATCCGGATATATCCGAAACCATATTGGAAACCTGTATTTGTTCAATCGTATACACCCCTTTCTTTCATCTCTTTACATACCCATGATTCACCAGATCCTGCAGGATATTTCTTTCTTCCCTGGTAATTGTCCTGCCCTCGAATCCATCTTCGGAAGCGGTCCAGCAGCCTTTCTCATCAACGCCTGCCTTCACAGCATCATAGATTCTTATTCGGATGCTCTTTGGTAATCTCATAATCTTCTCCTTTTTTACAATCCCCGCTTCTCACTGGAAACGGAGGATATTTCCTGCTCATTCATAGCTTTTTTCAAAGCTGTAAGCCCCTGGCTTGTCTCTCTGTCAATCGCAGCTGCATCGCTTTTCCCTTTCTTCGCCTGATTAGCTGTGGCGGTATTTTTACGTTTCACCTTTGCGTTTGCCTTTTTCAATATTTCCATAGCCTTCTGTGCAAGAAACTTCGAAGGGTGATCCAGGATATCCGGTTCCTTATCGATTGCCTGTCTGATTGCGCGGTTGATCTGCGTTTCAGTATAATTTGAAGTGTCGCTGATTGACTGGAAAGCTCTGCTGCGGACCGCTTCTCTTTTCCTGGTCAGTTCGCCCGCCGCCATCATATCAAACAGCCTTCCTTTTTCTTCGTCATTTTCCGTAGCGACCTCTTTAGCCTGCCTTGCATAGAGCTTTGTAATATACTCGTGATACTGTGCATCTTCCGGATCATCAGGATCAGCGAGCAGTTTTCGGAGTGTCTCCATGTCCCTCCCAATCGTTTTCTCGATGAATGGCACATCAATCGGCTCCATGCGCTTCTCGATTACATCCTTCGTCTGTATAGTAATCACGATGTATTTCAGGAGTGCTATATTCCTGGATGAATGGTACATGAGAAGTTCCTCAATTTCTGTTGTGAACGGACTTTCCACGTTCCCGAACTGATATCTCCAAAGTGTCTTGATTGCATTCTCAAACAAACGTACATTATTCTTCGTAACCTCGTCTGCATTGATAATGTTTTTTGCTACGCGCCTGTTAAGCCTGTCATATTCCAGTATAGCTCTATATCCGTCATCGTTACCAATGAGTCCGAACTGTGCCCCGGTTGCCTGTGTGATACTTACAATGTCCTCGATGTTCTTCTTTTTTGGCGAGAAATCAAGGAACTGTACTTCATCTACGATGATGAGTCCGACATGATAGAGTTCGATCCATTTCTTTACAAGCCCTTCTGTTGCAGAGATACTCTTGGCCCCAACGGCCCTTCTTCTATGGTAATCTCCGGTATCCAGAAATCTGTCAAATGCTGCGGCAATGGATTCAAACACGTCTCTGATATCTTTTCTGAGCGCTGTCACCATGACGATGGGGATCTGTACATAGCTGCAGTCCTCAAACTCATGATAGATTACATTAGGATACATGCGACACGCTAAGTTCACAGCCATAGTCTTTCCGCATCCGGTCTTCCCATGAAGCAGAAATCCAATCGGGCTTGGGGCCTCCAGCTTCTGATACAGAACGATAGCACGTCCAAAGCTTTCTTTTTCATACGCTTTCTCATCTTCGTTTGCGGAAATCATGACGTCAGCCCCTTTATATCTGCGGTCCAAAAACTTCCAGATTGTACGGGCTACATCTACATGAATTCCAAGTGGAATCATTGCCATGTCGATGTCTTCTATTGCGGCTAATTTTTCAGCAGTACTCATTTTTTCTACCTGTTCTCTGTCGTATCCGGGAGGATTCACCATTCCAAGAGCCAGGATATCCCTTACCGAAGGCATCTTCGGCAATGCGCATACATCAGGATTATCTTCATATCCGGCGACTCTGCGGTACTGCGCATCTACCATGCTCCCCGCGGTCAGGTCTACATCATCATAAAGATTTTCATCTTTTCTAAGTTCACGGAATGTTAAATTACATTTCAGTCTCTCCATGTTTTCTTCCTTTCTTATACTTCGTCTTCTATCAGTGCCAAGATACGATTGATTTCTTCTTCTCGGCTGAGTTTTCTGTCTCCCATCGTCCTCATTTCATCTGGGATTCTCAAATGCTCAATCGCTGCCAGCTCTTCCTGCTGCTTTGTTAATGTTTCTTTCTTAGGTTCCGGATCAATGGAACTATAAGAACGTTTCGTAATTCCATCTGGATCTTTTCTCATTTCCTGTTTCTTGGCTGTTTTATCCTCCGGATGCGCTTTGCCGTATTTTTTCTTCTTCTTTGGATTCAGGGCTTTTGCCATTTCTGCCTGTTTCTCTACCGTATCCTGCAAATTCAGTTTCGTGTCCAGATATACCTGTTTTGCTTCTTTCATTACCTTTGAGTCCCTCTTTTTGCGGATACACTCGTCGTATTCGTCCCAGGTTAAGTCTGCGTATGTATACTGCTGTTCAATCTTTTCTGCAAGAGGTACTCTGTGGATCTCTTTCTTATATCTGATATAGACATTCCTGATATCGTCCACATTGTATCTGACCTCAATATCTTCCGGATGTGGTTCATCTTTTAAAATATCCAAGAACCATGGTTCCTGCGAATAAAAACGCAGTTCCGTCTTATAGAAGGTGTACACGATACCTTTCCTGCGGTTCCATGTAAATTTTCTTTTTTCTTCTTCCTTTGCCAGCATTGCAAACAGATAGGCTGGTCTTGTTGCATCATTTACATTGGTTGGATCTCCTGCTCTACCATGAGCTTTTTCGTATGCGAAAATCCCTTTCGGTGTTGGTGATACATTGTTATCCACATACTTCTTATCAATGAGTCCCTCAAAAACACGGCGGTTATACAGAATCACTGATTGGTAGACCAGTCCTCTTATTTCTTCCAGTGTCAGACATGCAGCCCCTTTCGCCAGGTCACCACCACGGTATTTGTCTTCTACATATCCGTTATTCTTTAACTGTGCTTTTAAATAGGTCTGAACCAGTCCGTTGAAGGATTCGACAACCCCCTTTAAGGAACCGCATCCGGGTGGAACCGGAGTATTACGGATGCCCAGTTCCCCCATTGCTTTGCTATATGCCTTGGACATATACTCTGAGCCCCGGTCACAACGGATCTCGTTTGGTACGATCATGGACGGCCAGTCTTCCTCATCATAGTCAATGTTATAGCCTTTCGTCTGGTTCTTATGCGGTTCCAGGAGTGACAGAAACACCTGCTGAAAGCCACGCATACTGTTATTTTCAAGACTTACATATGCACCGATGCAGATTCCACTCAATACTTCGACCATACAGTATACGACAGCTTTTCCAAGAACAGTTTCTCCATCATTCTGGTCGACTACATAACAGCCAAGCTCCATCTCATCTGCTTCAACAATCTGTCCCAATTCATAGACTCCGGTTTTGCTGTTTCCAACCAACTGTCTGTCATTGTTCTGTTTGTCTCTCTCATCTTTTCCCTTGCAGGAATAGTCTTCTGTATGCTTTCTGATATAGTTGTAGAGCATCTTGTATGATACTGATCTTTCCTCTTCTGGAAGTGTTACCATCTTGACAGAAGAACCATCTGGTGCCTCGACCGGTTCGCGAAAATACCGGCGCAGAACTGCGTCATATGCTTGTCCTGGTTTTCCATACTTTACGAACATCTTAAGACCGTATTTGAGGATTTCGTCAACGTCATTCTTTGGATTCTCGTAGTCTTTTGAATGACTATTCTTTGGTCTGCTATTATTCTTACGCTGGTCCACAAGGCTGAATTTATTGCGGCCAGAACGAAGGTAAGTATAAAACAGCATACTCAAATACCTTCTTGTGACACCAAGAATAATTGCTTCACTATCATGATTCATACGCAAGCGAGTTGTAAGCGGATATTCCTTTCTCAAGATAGCTTCCATTACTTCTGCACGGTGATTGATTGTCTCCATTTCTTCTGGTGGAATTGAAAAAGACGATTCTGTTTTTTCTTTTATCTTCACACACTCTCTGTTTTCAATTGCTGTAATAAGATCCGTAGTATTTTTCAGCCTTAATTTGTTATTTTTAAGGTTAATCAGATTAACATTTTTATCTCTCACATCGAAAACTCTCCATTCCTGGTCTTCGAAACTGTAAATATCACCTCTTCTGATAACAGGTGAATCCATTTTTTCTTCAGCCACCTGATTTTCATCGCCTTCAAGAGTGATAACTTCCAGCGGTTCTATTGTCTCTTTCTTTTCGGATGTTTCGTTATTTTTTAATTCTTCCATTATGTTCTCTCCTTTCTGTAATTTCTTCATGAAGGTCACGTGCCACTAATACTCGCTTATACAGCTCATCAATGTCGAAACCAGCGCGCTCTACAATCTCATGGAAATCCAAAATCTGTTTATCCATCGGAATATATACATATTTATGTGCAATCAGATATTTCAGTTTCTGTTCTTTGCTGATCACCTTAAATGATTCGTAATAGCTCATGACGCTTTTTACATTCCACACAAGCACCTGATTAATATCTTCGTTCGTTACCAGCTTAAACCTCACTTTCTGAGATTCCCAATAGATCTGTTCTGCTCTCTGACGCATTACCAGATTGTGCAGCCTTGATTCTTTTCCACGGTAGGTACGTTTATTCGGATCAAATGCGCTTCTGTCGTATTTGACTGAGAACGCCGTCTTGCTTCCATCATCGTAATCTACCAGAAAATCCGTGGTCCACCATGGAGCTTTCTTCATCCCAAGTTCTTCTGCAATGGCATTCATCCTATCTGTATCTAAAAGATATTGTTCGCGGATATGTTCCACATTGTCCTGCCAGCGGATTGTTTCATACACCGCAACTTCTGTCTGCGACAGGCAGTGGATCAATCTTTCTTCAAAGGGATCCCAGATGACTGATGCTGTACCCCGCCCCTTATATTCTCTGACCAGAATAAATGGGGTATAGTCTTTCCCGTATCCCTGACAACGCCCTTCTTCGATTTTTCGTTTATGTGATTTCAATTATTTCTCCTTCCTGTTTATTTTTGTTTTCGCCTTCGCAATTAATATGCTTGATTTCTCATGTGCTTTTATTTTCACATACAAATAAACGACTATTTTCAAATATTTTTCAGACAAAAATTCATCTACTAATACTGTATTTATGCGGTTTTATTTTATTTTTTTGAAACTTCTAATTTTCGGACAACATTTTTAAATAATATGATATAATGTGTTGGTTAGTACTAGTAACCATTACAAATGAGAGGAGGCTGTGCCATGAGCGAGTGGTGGCTGTTTCGTAATACACGAATTGAAAATATAAACGAACAATACGAAATAGCGCGCAAACATTTGCCAGATACAAATTACTGGCTCGGCTCAGAATACAACTACTTCTACATAAAATGTTGTGGCGTGACCCATTCCGTCTATTCGGACAGCGACACACTTAAGGGCGATATTTCACCACGTCGCCCTATTCAAAGTGGCGATACGTTATATGTAGCAAATATTTATGTACTTGGCGGCACCTTGCCCAAAATACAAAAAACGCTAAAACTCCTTCAAGACAAACAGATCCACCTGCGAATCCCATCACTTGAATATGACGACAAAGATGATACCCACGACCATGAGCTATTATCCGGAACACTTAGCCAAATCTATAACTACCGTCAGTCGCAGCCTATCGAGCAGCTTCCTGGTCACAGGAAAGCTTCTGGAAGACCGAAACGCCGTATATCACTAATGAGCTTACAGCGAAAAGAATTTGATGTCATAGAACAATATTGCCTGCACAAGATCACTGAACGCCAAGCGATGAAATTATTGGTAGGTAAGCTTCCGGATAATAAACCCATTACTCGTTACATATTTCGAAAATTAGTTGATGAATACAGGAAAATGTTCCCAGATTCGGACGAGATCGATGCTGATCAATATAATGTATAAGTACGGTGCTCCGCATCATAATCCGTCATCACAGGCGCAATATGCCCTGTATCCGGATCGATAAAAATGCCATGTCCCCAATATTCATTGATGGTCGTGTTAATAAGAAGCGAATAGCCACGTTTCTGACCATCATCAAGCCATGATCTAAGGATGCCGCCCAACTTAAAGTCTGCTTCCTGATCACAGCAAAACGCTGGTTTCGTAAATAAGCTTACGTATCGAATGTCGTATCGAGTTCTGAAAATAGCCAAATTTCCTTCGTATGTCTTCGGATAAAAAACCAACTTGTCAAGGCTGCTCCAAAGCTTTGCCCAATTGGCCCCTTTCAGCTTCTCCATCCCGTCACCAATAAGGGCTTCCGTATCCCTCATCAATTCAAGGTAGTTCCTTACTTCTTCGTTAAGTTCCTTGCTCTCCGGGTTTGTGAATTCAATTTTCTCCATGTGTTTCCTCCTTTTTGAATCTATGGTTTACAGTTATACCTAAATTTGTCCCTATTTTTAGGGATAAATTACTTTGGCATACTCTATATGTCAGAATCAGACAACACGTTTCGTTTCTCATACAGCCTCAAACTGAATGTTGTAATTTTGCCTGTAAATCCGCGCTTTTTCCCAATTGCAACTCAAAAGAAATCTTACATACATGTTCTATTTAGGCATAAAAATACCCACAAGCTTATTCGGCCTGTGGGCATTTTTTAATATTCTTATTTGAAAAGTGTACGCTCTTCTTCTGGTCTACTGAAATATTCCTCAAAATACTTCGATAGAATTTTTTCTGTCGCTACAGTTTTAGATATTCCTGATTCTTCGCAAAACTGTTCCAGCTGATCGCTAATCTCTCTTGCTAGTTTGATATTAAGGATTTTTGCATCTTTTTTCTGTCTTGGCATATTAATCTACCTCCTATAAAAGACTTTCCAAATCCATAAGAAGCGAGACAATCTGTAAATTATCAAACAACCCGGCAAAATGAAGTTCCTCTTTCAACAGGTCCTGGCAAACTATCTTAATTCATTTATTTCCCCTTTATTTATTTCTATCTCTATCCCTTATAAAAATCTCTAACGTTAGAAATCTTGATTTTTTGAGTGTTTCGTACTATCAATATTCTGAAAGGAAAAATATTGATATTATTTCAATTTAATTTAAGGTACATTAAATAAACTGTATCTGTTCATATTTCGCCACCCTTTCTTATAACTACTTTCTTTTGGTGCAATAGTATGGGTACTCCCCGTTTTATTGCGTGTGAAAAACAGAAAAGGTACTCAATCTGAGTTCCTATATTCTGCCTTTTTATCTATATTTAGTTAGCTTTCGTTTTTCCACAGCTACTGCACTTGTAGCCAGTCAATTCCTGTTTTGTGGTTGCAGGTGAATCCACAACGTATCTTGTTTCGTACACCGCATCGTGATGAACCGTATTATATCCCACTACTGTTTCACGCCATTCAGTATAATACCCCCCTTTATCATCACCTATCATCACATGATTTTTCACATGAGCGGACGTATTTCCTGTAATATCTGCACCACATGTTGAACAAATCGAATACGCCTTCATTTCAGTAATTGGAACCTGTTCATCATAAGCAGCCTGCACCAAGACCTGCTCGTTATGTCCTTTTTCAGGCACGTTAACTGTCTTATACTGTGCAACCCAGTTATGTGTATGTTCGGCTGGTTTAGAACTGTTTGAATTTGAACTGCTGTTATTCGATGGCTTTGACGTACCAGAGTTATTGCTACTGTTGTTAGGCTTAGAAGAACTAGATGTGTTATTCTTATTCGAGCTAGTATTTGTAGTCGATGCTGTGTTATTTTTCTTTGATTCAGAAGTATTCGATTTGTTTGAAGAATCGGCTTTTGCAGTTTCTTCCTTCTTCTCCTCTTTCTTTTCTTCTTGTTTTACTTCCTGCTCATCTTTCTTTTCTTCCTCTGTCTTTGCAGAATCTTCAGATGGTGTCAAAGTGGCAGTACTGCCATCTTTTTTCGTTACATCTAGACTGACTTTATCATCCTTTAAAGAAATATCCACTTTTTTGACATCTGTAGTATCTACATCTTTGAATACAAATGATTTATCCTGATCCTGTAATCCTACTTTTACGTCCAGTTTATCGTTTTCTTTGACCGTGTAGTACAAAGTACGTTCTTCTTTGTTTTTCACAGCGTCTCCATCTTCCAACAAGTTATCACTGAAACTTTCTTCTGTACTTGATTTCGTTTCAAATACAGTGATCTTCTTTCCAGTACTGTTTGTAATCTTCAAAGATTTTGAATCCTTGGTTTTTTGACCAATTGATTTTACTTCTTTTTTCTTAGTGACTTCGGATGTCTTTGTATCTTTTGTGTTTGAAGAATTAGAACATCCAGTCAACATGCCACCAGATAACACCATACTTAGAGCCAATGCTCCTGCCATTAAAATTTGTTTTGTTTTCATATATAAACCTCCTTGGCTATTGTATTTGCTATTATAACTGGATATTCAGTAAGGCACAATAATACTTTATAAACAAAAGCGCCGACTCATTGGCCGACGCTTATTTTATATAGTCTTCACTTTATTGATGATGATCGTGTCATTAGTACACTGAACATCAATCTTATCACCCACATGATATCCAAGTGCTTTTAGCCACTGGCCCTGAAGCTGAATTCTCGGAATCTGCTGCTTACTATTTAAACCAAGTGGTGCCTCATATACTTTGAGGCTACGTTTTGATTTATACATTATTCCCTCCTGTAATTCCAACTTAGAAGTAATCAAATTCTAAAACGGACATGATTAAATGGAAAATCACACGAACAGAACTAATTAAATCTCTCGAAGAGAACTAATTAAATCTCTGAACAAAACTGATTAAAATTACGAACAGAACTAATTAAAATCACGAACAGAACTGATTAAATGGAAAATATCCCATTTAAAGAGAACTGATTAACGAAGAGAACTGATTAAATGGAAAATCACACTACACAACCTATGGCACTATAATTATAGGCATCCTCTTCTTTAACTTGCCAGTCCATAAATGAAGGAATTATAATTTCGTCATTGTTTAATGCTGGCATTCCAAATCCTAAACGCATAACCTCTACACATTCATCCAAAAAATGTTTATTGATATTCTTGTGATAGCGCACAGTTAAATTTGGTTGTGTCAATCTTGTCTGTGCAACAGATTTCAAAACTAAAAAGCTCAAATCATTGACTGCATCCTTTTTATCTATTGTTTGGCCTGCAATCGTTACATTTTGATACATAGGAGACCCTGCCGAACTCAACGTATGTGCTTGAGAACGAACTTTATTGATTGTAAGTGTCTTTATCCACAAGCATGTCAACAATTCCAAGGCTTCAGATTCTTTAATAGTACCATTTTTAATATCTCGATCATAATATGGATACATATATTGATCGAATCTGCCATAACTCAAAGAGTGTCCGTTGGATTCAATTTGTAAAATCAATTGAATAAACCATACGGATTGTACCGCTTCTTGAAATGTTTCTGCTGGTTCATATGGAACTTTTGAACAAATTCTACTGATCTCTAATAATTCAATCTTTCTTTCTTGATTCAATTCTTTTTCTGCTAAATCCTTTGCAAGAACGCTGTAACGATTCGCAAAATTACGCACCGCTTCCAGTACTATAAGAACTGCATTATAGAAACAATACTTATCTATACTTTCAGGATCCGTCAAATCAAGAGTAGCTTTATATTCTTTTACACGCTTTTCGTATCCTCTTAATCCATCCTTCAAAATACGCTCATAGTTCACCGCCAAATGCGCATCTCCTGCATTTAACTTACCTTCCATTCCAAATACACCTGTTTCCATAAAGACACGAACTTCTTCAGGAAGAAGAGCTTCTCCTCTTGCACGCAAATTGTTATTCTGCCAGAATGGCGCTATTTCTCTAAGTTGTTCCTTGGTCTTTTCAGTGATATAGAATACGTCCCCATCCCTTTTCTCAAACTGATTCAATTCATTCATAACAAATTCCATAGTATACTCAGGAAAAATAGGAGCGTTACGGTTCTTAGTTGCCTGATTTCCTGCTAAAAGAGATTTGTCTTCAATATATATACTCATATGATCAAGAACTTTTTCTAGCATTTTAGCTCGAACCATCACTCGTGGTTGATTTAAATTTTCTTTGTAAGCAAGAGTTGCTAGAATTGCACGTTGTGCATCGATATAAGGTTTTTCATCTAAAACTTCTTCTCGAAATTCTTTCATTCGTTCTGTCAATGTTCCAAAATGTTCTACATTTTCCATATCCGTCCTCCCATTACATTTCATTCGTAATTTTAGATTCTTTTATTCGCAATTTAAAAATAGCATTACACGCATTTCATGTCAACTTTAATTTCATTTAAAATGTTTTATACTTTCATTTGTAACTATAGCCATTGCTTTTCTTCTTTGAAATGTTTATACTCTATATGAGGAAATTAAAATGACAACAACAAATCGAAATACAACAGGAATTATTTTTAACATTCAAAAATTCAGTGTAAATGACGGTCCGGGAATTCGTACTACCGTTTTTCTAAAGGGATGTCCTCTTCGTTGTAAGTGGTGTGCAAATCCAGAAAGTCAGCTTATACAAGCACAAATTCTTTGGGATCAAAATAAATGTATAAATTGTCATCATTGCATTGAAACCTGTCCAAAAAACGCTATGAAAATAATTGATAAATCCGTCAAAATCAACCATAGTCAGTGTAGTGGATGTAAGAAATGTGTATATGAATGTCCAAGAAACGCATTAAGTGCACAAGGCGAACAAAAATCTGTGGAAGAAGTGCTTAAAATTGTTTTACAAGATCAAGCCTTCTATGAAGAAAGTGGTGGTGGTCTAACACTTTCTGGAGGTGAGCTTTTACTTCAACCTGAGTTTTCAAGAGAACTTCTCTTAGCCGCTAAAGAAGAAGGAATTCATACGTGTTGTGAAACAACCGGTTTTGCGACAGAGGACACATTTGATCACGTCATGGAATATGTAGATTACATTCTTTTTGATATGAAACACTGGAACACAGATAAACATATAGAAGGTACAGGTGTTTCTAATAAGTTACCATTGCTGAACATGAAACATGCCATCGCCAATAGCAAAACAGTTCTTGTGCGAATCCCTGTTATACCTGGTTTCAACGATTCTTTGGATGACGCAAAAGAATTTTCAAAAACACTTCACAACATTGGAATAAACAAGTGTCAACTTCTACCGTTCCATCAATTTGGAGAAAATAAATATCATCTTTTAAATATAAAATACGATTATGAAAATGTTCCTTCATATCATCCAGAAGATTTAAAAGAGTATTTAAATATATTTAAAGAAAATAACATTAACGCTTTTTTCTAAATTTAACTTTCATTTGAAATCAAAAACACTTATTATATAAACAAAATGATAGGAATCAACGTAAATGAAAAATAGAACAAATAAAATATTAGAATTACTGACATCTGAAAAGAGAATCGAGGTTTCTCAACTCGCTGAACACCTAGGTGTTTCACAAGTAACTATCCGCAAAGATTTGGATGCATTGGAAGCTAAAGGAATCATCAAGCGTGAACATGGGCATGCTGTGTTATGTAGCACAGATGATATCAATGGTAGAATCGCGTATCATTATGAAGAAAAGAAAAAAATAGCTTTAAAAGCTACTGAACTTGTTAATGAAGGCGATACAATTATGATTGAAAGTGGTAGTTGTTGTGCACTTTTAGCGGATACGTTAACACAACTTCATAAAGACTTAACAATTATCACTAATAGTGCTTTTATCGCAGAATATATTCGTGGAAAATCAAATTTTCAAATTATTCTTTTAGGTGGAATTTATCAACAAGATTCACAAGTTATGGTAGGTCCTATGGTTCAAGAATGTGTATCCAACTTTTTTGTCGATTATTTTTTCATCGGTACAGATGGATATGATTCTAGAATTGGCTTTTCAAATCGTGATCAAATGCGAGCACAAGCCGTACGTGATATGTCGCATCAAGCCGAACAAATAATCGTGCTAACAGAAAGCGATAAATTTTCTAAGCGTGGTGTTGTACCATTAAATTTAAAAGATAAAATAAAAACTGTTATAACTGATCATTCTATTGATTCTTCTTATGTTCAAGAACTAAACAATCAAAACATTCAAGTCGTAACGATTTAAAAAGGAGCTAAACTCCATAAGTAATTTTTATTACTTATGGAGTTTAGCTCCTTTCTTTTTATCTTATTATTTTTTTAACTCCTAGAACCTTAGTTTAATTTGTTGTTTTTCTGAAATTCTAGTTTTCGAGTGTGATATCCTCTTAGATTATGACCGATACATACGAGTAGTATCTCCAGTTTTACACCAGATACTTCGTTGTGTCATACACGCCTCATCTTTCTATTCACATGTCTATCAATGCGAATTGATTCTTGGCTATCTTTTTTTAGCTTGTTTTCGCATCCCACTATATTTTATATCCTGCAATACCAAAATATATGGTGTATTTAACCATCTTCTACGACTTCCTTCACAGTTTTTGAAACATCGTCATAAGGTAAACACAAAAGGAATTGGAACGATATCTGATATGCATTACAATTAACTAGCTATTTTTGCACAAATAAAAACCGCGTTTAAAAAGCGCGGTTTTCTCTGCGGCTATAAGCCTTTACTGCCAGCTCGCGTCTCAAGGCGCTGCTTTCACTTCGTTCAAGCTATCGCTTTTGACT
>NZ_JANFYN010000026.1 GCF_024460475.1 Holdemanella sp. MSK.7.32
CTTTTATATACGGCAATCTCGCGTGCTAAAAAACAGCTTTTTATTATTGGCAATAGGAGCTTATTTGAAACGCAAGTACGCTTAAAATTAAAGCGTATTCGTCAAACAACGTTGCAGGAAAGAATTTATGAAAGTAATAGAAAATAGAATATATCGACATTTTAAAGGAAACAACGTGTTGTGTGTTGCGATGCATACGGAAACGCAAGAGAAGATGGTGGTTTATCAAGCATTATATGGGGATTATAAGTATTTTGTTCGTCCATATGAAATGTTTGTGTCAAAAGTCGATCATGACAAGTATCCGGATGTGAAGCAGGAATATCGATTTGAACTCATAGAAGAATAGGCTTAGGTCTATTCTTTTTTCTTATCTGTGTGATTTGTTAACGTATACAAATTGGGAGTGTGTTATAATAAACCATATTGACAAAGGGTGATTTAAATTATGGGGCGTGAATTATTTTTAGACTTTTTTACAGAGCACGAAGTGCCTGTTATTCGTAAAAGAAGACATACATTTTTAAAGATGGATGATGAGAATGTATATATTTTAAAAGAAGGTGTTGTGAAGGTCAGCGTTTTAATGCGTGATGGACGTGAATTTAATATTGCGTATTTAAAAGGCTTTGATATTTTATCTATGTTTAAAGATGCAGTTGTGGATTGTAAATTTTCTTCATTAATGATTCGTGTTGAGAGTGATGAAGCTAGTTTTTATTGTGTTTCTAAAGAATTGTTCAATCAGTTATTAAATGAACATACGGAGTTGGTAGAATACGTGAATACGTATTATCGTAAGAAATTATCGGAAACAATTTCAAGACAAGAATTAATGACGATGAATGGTAAGAATGGTGCTGTATGTGCATTTATATACTATTTGGTTACAATGTTTGGAAAAGAAGCGCGTGATGGAATTTTGATCGATTTAAAGATCACAAATGATGATATTGCGGGTTTCTGTGGAATTTCTACAAGACATAGCGTGAATCGTATTTTGCGTGGCTTAAGAGAAGAACATGTTATTCGCACATTGTATAATAAAATCATGGTCTTGGATGTCGAGTATTTAAAACAATTTGTAGATGTTAAGGTGGATGCATAATCCGCCTTTTTTCATGCAAAATAAAAAGAGCCGACTAAAAATGTGGGATGTCGACTCTTAAAACTGGTCATTATAAGAAAGACTATCATGAGTTGGTTACAACCAGTTTTATTTACTATATCATGGACTTTGAAATGAAAAAAGAGCTGAACTAGATGATGTGGCAAGTAATTCAGCTCTATTCATAGGAAACTGGATATGCAAATTACTTTTTGGACAAGCTATCCAGCAAAAATAAGTATATCATCTTGTTGTGTATTATACAAAAACAATTGTCCATAATTGTATATGTAAGGAACACGTCATATAATAAATATCAATTGCTAACAAGATTCTACGGAAGTATGATACAATGGGAATAATGATAGAGGTGAAGAAGATGAATTGTGACTATGTGCTTCAATATCTGAAAAGGATGGAAGTCCCAATTGTTTCAAAAAAGAACCATGATATTATAATGTGTGGTTTAGAAAAGATGATTTTCTTAAAGGAAGGTGTCGTAAAGGTGAGTTCCATTTTAGAGGATGGACGTGAATATAATATAACTTACGCCAAAGGGCCCAATCTTCTTTCGTTAATGTGCGACACACTTCGTGAAGATGTTGCGTATCGTATAAGAATTCGTGTTGAAAGTGAAGAGGCATCTTTTTGTTTGGTAAGTCGAGAAGATTTTTCAAGGGCTGTAAAGCAAGATGAAAAGCTCAAAGAATATGTTGAGGCATACTATCGTGAGAATCTACAAAGAGCTCTATATCGCCAAAAATGTATGACAATGAATGGAAAGAGTGGCGCTATCTATGCCTTTCTTTATAATTTGATTTCTCTGTTTGGAAAAGAAAACGAGGAAGGTATATTGATTGATATGCAGGTCACAAATGATGATATTGCAGGATTCTGTGGTATTTCTACAAGAAACAGCGTCAACCGTATTTTGCGTGGATTAAGAGAAGAGAATGTAATTCGTATAGTTGATAATAAGATTTTAATTTTGAATGCAGATTATTTAAAGCCATATGCAGACTAAAAGGGTGATTGTCTCACCCTTTTCATTTCGCTAATTTTTCTTTTAATAGTTCCATAGTGATTGGTTTTGCGATATGTCCATCCATACCTGCTTTTAGGCATTCTTGAATATCACTTTCAAATGCATTGGCACTCATCGCAAGAATATGTACGCTTTTCGCATCGTTTCTTGGTAAGGCACGTATTTCTCTTGTGGCCTGTAATCCATCTTTAACTGGCATCATAATATCCATAAAAATATAATCGAAAGTGTTAAGCTTAGATTCTTTGAATTGATCAACGGCTTCTTGTCCATTTCGGGCAATCGAGACATCAAGCCCTAGATCTTGTAACAGAATGGTTGCGATTTCTAGGTTGATATCATTATCTTCAACAAGGAGTGCTTTCTTATTTGTAAGATTTAATGGCTTAGTTTGAATGGGTTTTATGATTTGTGGGTTTGGATCTATCTGTAAAGGAAGAATTATCCTAAAAGTCGTACCCACATTTTCTTTACTTTCCATTTGAATCGTACCATGCATCATTTCTACAATGTCTTTGACAATGGATAGACCTAATCCTGTACCATTATATCCGGTTGTGGTTGGTTTACCTTCACAAGTAAATGGTTCAAAGGCATGTTTCTGGAAATCTTCACTCATACCAAGTCCTGTATCTTTACATACAAATTCATATAGAGCGTGCGTATCATCACTCGATAATTCTGTGCAATATAATGTAACCGAGCAACCTTCACGGTTGTATTTAATGGCATTGCTAGCGATGTTCATCAATAGGCGGTTTAAATATTCGCCACTACCCACAAAATTACGATGGATGATCTTGCTCATATCTTTTCCGCCAAAGAATTGTATGTTGTGTTGTTCGCAGTTTGTTTCTGTAATCGCAATGATTTTATTAAGAATGTCAATTAGGTTGAATGGTTTATTTTCTAAAACAAGTGTACCAGATTCTACTTTGTTCATATCTAGAATATCATTGATCAATGACAACAAGTAGTCAAGTGAGGTCAATACTTTTTCTTTACATTCATAGAGCTTATCTGTGTCATTCGCATATCTTTCAGATAGGTTGATCATACCTACGATGCCATTTAATGGTGTGCGTATGTCGTGGGACATTCTTCGTAAGAAGTTTGTCTTGGCAAGATTAGCACGCTTGGCTTCAATGGCGGCTTCTTTTAGCTTTTCTTTGGCTTCGAGCTCTCTTTTCTTAAAATCATCAATATCAGATAGAGTCATCAATACATTAGTCAAATTATAATTCTTGTCATAGGTTTGTGGGATGATGGAGCAGGCATGCCATTTTCCATTTTGACCTTTCATTTCTAAGGTAAGAATGTTTTTGCCTTTCATACGCTCAGGGATTGTGTCTAGATCAATAAATTCTAAGACTTCATCTACAAAAGGGGATGCGCTATTCTTAGCTATATAATGTTGTTTTAATTGTTCCATACTTCCTTTAAAATCGGTTTCCGTAATTTTCTTGTCTGCACTCTTGTAAGATAGTACGGTATAGGTTTGTTTCTTTAGATCAATGGTGGCGATACTTTTATAAATTGAACCAATCGCATGAATGATTTCGTTATATGTGCGCTCTTTTTTTAGGGCTTCATTCAATTGTTTGTTTTGTTCTTCACGTTCTTTGACAATATCATCAATATGACGTGAGCCTAGAATGATTTTAAAGCCAGTATCGGACTTGATTTTCACAACACGCGTTTCCATATAGGATGGATTGTCTTGGTCTTTATTGATACAAAATTGTAAAGAGAGTTCATCCTTATCTTTTAGGGCTTGTATTAGATTGGTTCGCTCTAACTTTTCAACATAGGATTCATTGCCTTTATAAATTGCTTGTATCTTAGTAAATATTTCTAGGGTTGTGGAATATTTAAATTCAGAACTGGATGCGATATGGGGATTGGTATCTTTAATGACTTTTAAATCGTCTTTTTCTAAATCACATACATAAACAACGCTATAGTCATTGCATAATGCCAATAATATGGAGTCTTCTTCAGAAGCTTGTTTATAGGCGATTTCTAATTCTTCTTTTTGATGCTTCT
This sequence comes from Holdemanella sp. MSK.7.32, assembly GCF_024460475.1. Lineage (GTDB taxonomy): Bacteria > Bacillota_I > Bacilli_A > Erysipelotrichales > Erysipelotrichaceae > Holdemanella. The sequence continues at coordinate 4,200 of NZ_JANFYN010000026.1, forward strand.
TTTCTTCAAGGAGTTGTTGAAGGCGCTTTTCATTCTTATATTGTTTTTCCATGAGATCATCCATGACTTTAATGCCAATCACAACTTCAAAGCTAGATTTGGATTCATTGAGTTTAATGGCTCGAAAAGAATGGTATTCATTACCGTTTTGATTTGGCTTTAAACGACAATGGTAGCAATAGATGGGGTTGTCTTTTAGTTTTTCCATTAATGCCTGGGGTTCAAATTCTTTCCAAAAGCTTTCTTGAGCGGAATCTTGAATATAAAGATTTTCAAAATATTGTATCATTTTGCTAAAGGAATGAAGTGTATAGGAATCCATGGTTTGTATGGCCGTATCGGTATGGGTTCCTTTGTCATAGCGTACGATATCGATTGTATCTTGGATGAGGTCGCATTGATAGATGGCTGTAAAATCTTGGCATAAAGCTTCGAGTAATTGTGTATTCATAACACCCCTCCTTAAAAAAAAGCGTCTATAAGCAGGTAAGATCGTGCAAATGAATCATGCACTTTTCTAAGGGCATTATACTCGATTGTTAAAACGAAAAAAAGAGCTGATCGGGTAAATCAGCTCAAGAAATAGGAAACGCTGGATAAGCGGTAAAAGGGTAATTTGATTATCCAGCATAGCCTAGTATATCACTATGAATTGAAAATGCAAGAAGATAGAACATATTTTCTGTATCACTAGTTTTTAATATTGATTTGTATTATACTTGAGATAGATTCCGTATCGGAATTTATTTTTTTTGGAGGAAAATATGAAAATTATTGTAGTTGGCGATGGGAAAGTTGGCTTTGCGATTGCGAAACAATTGAATCAAGAGGGTCATGATATTACAGTGGTTGAAAATAAAGCGAATGTATTATCGAGTACAATGAATCAACTCGATATTGTTGGTGTGCAAGGCAATGGAGCTAGTTTAGACACATTATTGGAAGCACGTGTACCTTCGAGTGATTTGTTGATTGCGGCTACATCAACGGATGAAGTGAATATTATTTGTTGTTTATTGGCAAAAAAATTGGGAGCTAGACATACCATTGCTCGTATTCGTAATCCAGAATACAATAATACAGTTCGTTTGATTAAAGATGAATTGGGATTGAGTATGAGTATCAATCCAGAGCAGGCGGCGGCTCGTGAAATATTGCGTGCGATTCGTTTCTCAAATTCCATTAAAGTATCGTCTTTTGCGAAGGGAAGAATTGAGCTTGCTGAAGTTAAGGTAACAGAAAATTCCCCACTTATAAATATGCGTGTGGTTGATATCAATCGTCGTTTTAAGACGGAAGTCTTGTTTGTGACGATTTTGCGTGATGGTGAAGTCATCATTCCAAACGGAAATACGGTGATTTATGCAAATGACCGTCTTACATTAACGGGTTCAACAACGCAATTAGAGCGTTTCTTTATTAAAATTGGTATTTTAAGCGATCGTACAGTCAATGAGGTTATGATTGTTGGTGGTGGTCGTATCACATATTATTTGACGAGCATGTTACTTGAATTGGGTATGGCTGTTAAGATTATTGAGTTGAATAAAGAGAAGTGTATCAACTTGGTTGAAAAATTTCCACAGGCAACAGTTATTCATGGAGATGGAACGGATCATGAATTATTGTTGAGTGAATCCTTAGAGGAAATGGATGCCTTTATCGCTCTTACAGATAATGATGAGGAGAATGTCATTATTTCCATGTTTGCCCAAAGTCATGGTGTTACGCATGTGCTTCCTAAGGTAAATCGTGTTTCTTTAGGTTTCTTGTTGGAAAAGTTGGGTCTTGAAAATTCAATTACGCCTAAGTTTATTACCGCAAACCAAATCGTGCAGTATGTTCGTGCTATGCAGAATACGGTTGGATCCAACGTTGAATCTTTGATCAAGCTAGTGGATGACAAGGTAGAGGCTTTAGAATTTAGAGTGCGTGACAATTGTCGTTTTATTGACGTGCCAATTAAGGATCTAAATATTCGTAAGGGTATTATCATTGCGTATGTAACACATAAAGGTGTTTCTAAAGTGGCAACTGGGGATACGCGTATTCAACTATCGGATACAGTAATCATCATTAGTAAGGTTGCAGGATTGAGGGATATCAATGATTTACTATCTTAAGCATAATATACATAAACTCAACTGGACTATGATTGGTAATGTATTGGGTATGGTGCTTATTGCGCAGGCCTGTTTAATGGTGTTGCCGGTCATTGTGGATTTGATTTATCAAGAAGGATTATATGATTCTTACTTGATCGTAATTGGGATTTGTTTGGTTTTAGGATATGGTTTAACGCGTAAAAAGTCGAGAACGAATTCTTATTTTGCCAAAGACGGAATGCTTGCGGTAGGTATTGCCTGGATTGTTGTTTCTTTCTTTGGTGGATTACCATTCTATTTATCGGGTGAAATTCCTTCTTTTGTGGATTGTTTCTTTGAAGCTGTGTCTGGATTTACAACGACAGGTTCAAGTATTTTAACGGAAGTTGAGAATTTGAAGCATGCCACACTATTCTGGCGTAGCTTTACGCACTGGATTGGTGGCATGGGTATCTTGGTTTTCATTTTGGCTTTACTTCCAAAGTCAAATGATCGTGATATGCATATCATGCGTGCCGAAGCACCGGGTCCTACCATTGGTAAATTAGTGCCTCGTATGCGTCAGTCCGCTATGATTTTATATACCATGTATATGGGATTAACTATCATTCAGGTCATTTTACTATTGATTGGCAAGATGCCCTTGTTTGATGCGTTATGTAACACGTTTGGTACGGCGGGTACCGGTGGTTTTGCGATTAAAAACACGAGTATTGGTGCCTACAACAATGCGTATTATGAAGTAATCATTACGATTTTCATGATTTTATTTGGTGTGAACTTTAATATGTATTACTTTTTATTAATCAAAGATTTCAAACAGGTCTTTAAAAATGAAGAGTTGCGTACATATTTAGGTATTATTCTATTCTCAATTATTTGTATCACATTGAATATTTTATCCATGTATAATTTTGATGTATTCAAATCCATTCGTTTGGCAAGTTTTCAAGTGGGTTCAATTATAACGACAACTGGATATTCGAGTTGTGATTATAGTGTCTGGCCACAATTTAGTAAGATGATCCTCTTCTTATTAACAGTCTGTGGTGCGAGTGCTGGTTCGACTGGTGGTGGTGTGAAAGTAAGTCGTCTTTTGATTATTGTGAAGAAAATCAAATTGGATATTCAAAAGTTACTACATCCACAAAAAGTAGAAGCCATCACAATGGATGGTAAGGTAGTGGATACAGAAGTAGTCAATCAGATCATGGCGTATTTCTGTAGTTTCATTATTATTGTCGGTGTCTTGTTGTTCTTGGTTTCATTTAATAACTTTGATTTTGAGACAACAGTTACATCGGTTATGACTTGTATTGGTAATGTAGGTCCAGGATTTGGCCTTTGTGGTCCAATGGGAAACTTTTCCATGTTCTCGGATTTTTCGAAGATTGTCTTATCTTTTGCGATGTTGATTGGTCGTTTGGAAATCTATCCAATTATCATTTTCTTGGCTCCAATTTTAAATATTCGTAGTGTATCTAAGAATATTCATAGTCGTAAAAAGCGTAGAAGCAATTAAGGTACTTTATGTACCTTTTTTATTTGCACTTTTTAGTACAGTTTGTACTTTTTAATTGAGTGTAAACGCATACATCTAACTTAAACGTAATTTGTGTTACTATATAGTCAAATGAGTTTACTTTTATTTAATGGGAATATAACCATAGTTTTTAGTGAATTGAAATAGGATTGAGAGTTTGATAGAGTTATAGATATTAGGGGATTTTTTATGAAGATAATAGATAATGATTTGACAATTCAAGAAGTGTGTGGGCGTATTGGTGGATATCATCGGTGTTCATTGGAGGAGGGATATCCCTTTTTATATGTGAGTTTAAAATTTCAAGAGATTTTTGGTTGGTCAAAAGAAGAGATTGAAACTCGATTTGATAATAAATTAATGAATATGGTGCATCCAGAGGATAGAGAGATAGATTTATTCAATTCTGTTTTTCGTTTGTTAGGAAAAGATGGATATCACTATGTAAGTGAGAGTGTAGAGAAAGAGGGAAATTCTATACTGCATGGACATATTTCGGATGTAACGGAATTTATTCGGGAAAAGGAACAAAATAATATCTTATCAGCACTGACTATGGATTATACTTCTTTAGTGCTTTGTGACTTGAAACAAGATACCGTTGAGGTTATTAAGCAGGATGCGAGTTGTGCAGAAATGAATTGGCATACTTATAGTGAGAGTTTAAATTATTTCTATGATAATGTACTGATGAAGGATTCTTGTCCAAATTATATGGATCTTTTATCAAATGCTTCTTTAATGCGTACATTAAAGGAACAGGGTTCTTTAGAATGGCATTTTCAAATTGTTCCGGATGAGAATGGAATTTCGAATTTAGGGGCAAGGGCAGTATTTCTATATGAGGATTTGAATCATTTTAAGATTATAATGGGTTTTCGTCCGATTGATGAGGTCATAAAAAGGGAAAGGGTATTAGAGCTTCAAAGAGAGATTATTGAGGGTCTTGGTAAAGAATATTTTTCCGTATTATTGTTGGAGTTGGACAGTGGTCAAATCTTTTCCTATCGTGAAGTGGGTGAGAATGGTAAGCGTATTGCGGATTTTTGTCGTAAATATGGAAATCAGTGGTGTGAATTATTGCCAGCTTATGCCGATGAGATTGTGACGGATGAAAGTCGTGAAAATTTCTTAGATCAGCTTTCGTTAGATGCGTTATGTTCAAAGCAAGATGATTTTTCAATGACCTATGAATTTAAAACGGGTGATCGTATTATTTATCATCAGACACGTATTGCGTATGTTTATAAAAAGGATCGTAGTCGTGTGGCGGTGATTGGTACAAGAAACATTGATGATTTGATCAAGAAGGAACGTATGCAGGAGGCGAAATTAAAAGAGGCATATATTGTGGCGGAAAATGCGAATAAGGCGAAAACGGATTTCTTAAACAATATGTCGCATGATATTCGTACGCCTATGAATGTGATTCTTGGCTACAATGAATTGATGAAGCAGTATTTGACAGATCCAATCCTGGTGGATTATCAAAATAAGATTGAGCAGAGTGGCAAGTTATTACTTTCCATCATTAATAATGTGCTGGATATGGCGCGTATTGAGAGTGGTAAGATGGTTGTCGAAGAAAGAGCCGAAGCAATCGGGCTTGTAGTGGAAGAAATCGAGAGTGTATTCGAGTCGAGTGCACAAGAAAAGAATATCGTATTTACAACGAGTGTAGATGTGGATCATACACATGTGTTGTGGGATGGCTTTAAGGTTCGTGAAATCTTAATGAATCTAGTGGGAAATGCGTTTAAGTATACGCCTGATGGTGGTCATATTGCGATTGATGTCAAGGAACTTGATTGTACAAGATCGGGTTATGTGAGGATTCAAACGCAAATCAAAGATACGGGTATTGGCATGAGTGAAGACTATCTTCCAACTTTATTTGATTCTTTTTCTAGAGAATACAATACAACGATTGGAAAAGTTTCTGGTACAGGGTTAGGTATGGCGATTGTCAAGAATCTTGTGGATATGATGGATGGAGAAATTCGTGTAAAGAGTAAACTGGGTGAGGGGACTTGTTTCACTCTTACTTTTGAGCATAGAATAGCGGATGAGGATTCTATAGAATGGAATCAAGAATTGGATGTTTTGGATGAAAAATCCATCTTAGAAGGTAAGCGTGTTTTACTTGTGGAAGATAATGATTTAAATGCCGAGATTGCGATGGCCATACTTGAACAGAGTGGTTTAGTGTTGGATCGTGTTGAGGATGGTTTAGCTTGTATAAATCGGTTGTCTGAAGTGGATGCGGATTTGTATGATTTGATTTTGATGGATATTCAAATGCCAAATATGAATGGGTATGAGGCGACTAGAAGAATTCGTCAATTTGAGAATGTAAAAAAAGCAAGTATTCCAATTCTAGCTATGACGGCCAATGCGTTTGAGGAAGATAAGAAAATGGCAATGGAAGCAGGTATGAATGGGCATATTTCTAAGCCGATTGATGTGAATGTATTGGAAAATCAGATTATAAACATATTCAAAAAAGTGTCTTAAATGACACTTTTTTCTATAGTAGGTACAACATTTAAATATAAGAAAAAAAGTCCTGCCATAAAAGCAGAACTCAAATTTTCAAGCCGAACATTTATTAGATGCTTTCGGTGAGCATACAATATTTTCGAGCCGGACATTTATTAGTTGCTTCCGGTAAGCAACAATATTTTCGATAACAGGAAACCTGTTTCTTTAATTATGATATGGTTGAAACTGAAATATGTCAATACTATACAAAACTGAATGGTTGTCAGAATTAAATTTGATGATAAGATAAGAAATGGCGATGGCTGCAGGTATGAATGGGTATATTTCTAAGCCAATTTATGTGAATGTATTAGATGATCAGATCATAAACATATTCAAAAAAGTTTCTTAATTGGTGCTTTTTTCTATACAAGGTATATATTTGAGGTTTATAATGTGGGTAGTTCGATGCAAAGGAGTGGTAATATATATGAGATTTTTTGATTACATTGATACTATCGAAAAGCCTACAATTGAGAATATTCGAGTTATATATAAGGCTGTAAATGAGAAGTATGATGATCTCATAGACATGGCACTGGAGCCGAATAGTAAGAATTATAAAAAGTGGGTTCAGAATATGGAGTGTTTAAAAAAGTCTGAAAACATGATGATTGATTGTATTGGCAAAAAGCAGATTACAGATACAGAGTGGTTAGAACTTATGTATAATATTTATCGTTATCAAGTTAAATATGGTGGTTTAAAATACCTTACAATTGAATTATAGGAAAGAACAGAATTCGTAATGAATTCTGTTTTTCTTTTGTATATTTTAACAATTCTGTTGCACTTTTTAATCGAGTTTATTTCGGGGGGGGGGACACATATATAACCAAAAAGTAAAATATGTAAGTAAATACTTAGGATATACAATATTTAACACAAAATAAATATAACCATTGTAATTTAGGTATTTGAAAAATGATTGTAAGGCGCGTAATATGTAGATTACCAAAAGTTAGTTAATCTTAAAATGCTTGATAGGTAAGGGATATTTGATGTATTTATGAATACATTATTGATAATTTGTGCAATATTTTTTTACTAAAGTGGTTTACAAGTTTACAAGGTAGACTTTTTTTTACTAACTTGAAGTAAGCGCTACCAATAAATATAGGGGTTAGATATGGAGAAGAAAGATTTAAAGCATTTGAGTCGTAGTGAGTTGGTGGATGTCATTTGCGAGATGAAAAAGGATACTACAAATTCAAATGATTTAACAATGGAAGAAATAGAATCGGAGCAGAAGCGATTAAAGGATAGGGCTGTATATCGTAAAACTTTAAAGGGGACGATTGGTATATTGGTTGTAGTAGCTGCCATTTCTGTTTTAGTAGCTACTTTATGGATGCCCGTATTATCTATTTATGGCTATAGTATGTCTCCTACTTTAGAACAGGGTCAGTATGTTGTTTCTGTAAAGAATACGGATTTAAAGTCGGGAGATATTGTAGCTTTTTGGCAGGGAAATAAGTTGTTGGTAAAACGTGTTATTGCCAGTCCTGGTCAATGGGTAGATATTGATGTGAATGGCAATGTGAGTGTGGATGGCAAAGTATTGGATGAAAAGTATCTTAATGAAAAAGCTTTAGGAAATTGTGATATTGATCTTCCACACCAGGTGTCTGAATCGCATTGGTTTTTAATGGGTGATAACAGAGATACTTCTATAGATTCTAGAAGTAGAGCAATTGGAGATATTTCGAAAGAACAAATAGAGGGGCAGATTATTTTTAGAATTTGGCCTTTTGATCAAATAGGAAGTGTAAAGTAGGTGAGAGAGCATGGTTTCGGAATATATAAAAAAACTACTTAAGGATAAAGCACGGTTAAAGAAATGGAAAAGGATTACTTTAGCCCTTTCTTGCGTGGTTGTTTTTTGCGTGGTTTATGCACTAACTCTTCCGGCCATTACTTTAGAGGGTAAGACCATTTGTGGAATGGAAGAACATACTCATACAGAGGAATGTTTTCAAGATGACAAGTTAATTTGTGATAAAGAAGAACATCAACATACTGAAGATTGTTACGAAAAGGAAGAAGAACAGCCTGTAGAAGAAGAGAATACTCAACAGGATACAACAGAACCTAGTGATGATGTAGAAACAGTAGCAGAACCTGAATTAAAAGATGCTGAACAAACTACAGATGAGCAAGAAGAGCCCAAAACGAATTTAGATTTTGTTTTAAATGAACATCCAGATTATATTGAGTCCACCATTTTGTATGTAAAGAATAATGATCAATGGACGGAAATCTCAAATGGAGAAAGTCCGAATAATACGAGTTTAAAGATTTTAGTTAAATTCCAGAAAATTCATACAAAAGAATTTATGGAAAAGCGTAATTGTAAATTTACTTATAATCTTCCAAATTTTTTAAGTTTTGTAGGTATAACTGCTCCAATGATGGATAAAGACACAAATGAAAAAATTGGTGAAATCAATGCCTATAATGGTAAAGTTGTTGTCACTTATTTTAAAGATTATTTACAAAAATTATTAGATGGATCTGGAGCGGAAACGAGTACGTTTTCTGGTGAATTTTATGTAGAAGGAAAGATTGATTTAAGTAGCTTAGATCCTAATGGTCAATTAGATACTAATATAAATGGTATTAAATTGAATTATGGAACGGATTTTTTAGAACGATTTGGTGATATAAGTGTAAATAAGATTTGTAGTAAAGATGGAGAAGATAAAAATGATGATTATATTAAATATTCCATTACAGTTACTGCAGGCTCAAATGGTGCTAAAAATATAATTGTTGTTGATAGATTTACTCAAAGTAAAGATTTAGTGTCATATATTGGAATTGATAAAACTGAAACTATACTTAAAGATAATGCGGTTAAACCGAATCCTTTTGAAACAATTGAAAATAATACAAGCTTTGTACATGGAAAAGTATATTTGGGTGTTGAGACTAGTGATGAGGTAAATCCTATACCTGAAGCAAATGCAGCTGAAAAACTAAATCCTGGAAGTTTAGTTTGGAATATTGGTAATATGGCTCCTAATGAAAAGCGTGTCCTTACATATTATGTTAAGTTGGCAGATAATAAAGCTTTAAACGGAAATACAATTACGAACGAAGCTCATGTTTATTCTAAAACGAATCAAAATAATGTTTATGATAGGGATAATAGCACGGCAAATTTTGTTCCACAAATTAATTACAGTGATTTGATGAAAAAAAGTGTAGATGGAGATATAAAAAAGGATGCGAATGGTAATTATTTGATTCCTTACAAACTAGAATTTGGATTACATAAAGATGGAAGTAATTATTCACTGAAGAATTTTGAACTTTTTGATGATTTGAATTATGCGGGAGATAATATTAAAACAGACAGTAGAGCATTAGAATATATTTCATATAATAAAGATTCAGTAAAGTTTTACAAAAAAGGAGATGGGAAACAAGATTTTGAAGAAATTAAAGATATTCAGATTTTGTGGTCATTAAATCAGGGTGAGTATAAAAAAATTTGGACAGATTCAGATGGAAATCCAACAAGATTTAAATTAACTGGCAAAACGGATAAGCCGATTACAATAAACCCTGGAGATTCTTTATATGTGACATACACTTTAACTGTAAAACCAGAGGCTTTTGCGGCTATTAAATCTGGGACATTAGATGTAAAAAATCGTTATTTGTTTTCTGCTTCAAATGCAGGCAAGAATTTTAATGATGCGGTTGATCGTGTTTACAATGTACAAACTTTAAATGAATACTCATGGAGTGAAAAGCGTGTCGGTGAAAAAACAAATGATGAAAAAACAATAACGATTTCTAATGGAGAAGGAAAATATTTGATTGAGAATGGTCACATTAAACAAGATTCATCAACAGATAATTCTTTTGTCGTGCCTAAAGGTAGTTATGAGTATACAGTTGATGTAAATAAAACTAAAAATGAGTTTGATGTAAAAAGTATTCAAATGAAGGATAATTTAAATACAGATAAGATGGTGTATGTGGGGTATGCCAAAGTTGAAAGCATGAAATATGATTCTACGAAAGATATTTATCAAACAGAGGAAACAAAATGGGTTAAAATTGATTCCTTACATGAGTTTAGCCTAATACCTTCTGATATGGATTGGAAGAACGGAAAGAATGCGTATAGATTTACATATTATGTAGCTCAATCAAAAACTGCTTCTTTTACGGAATTGAATTTGAAGAATACATTTATATTAAGTGGAAAAGTAAATCGAAATGGAACAGATATTGATATATCGGATATTGTATCGAATTCTAAAGAAGTAATTGTTTCTGGTAATTATAGTATGAATGTACATAAAAAAGCTTGGGATTATGTTAGGGCAGAAAAGGATGCAACTTCTTGGGTAAATGGTAAGTTATATTGGCTAATTGAAGTGAAGGGTACATCTATACCAAAAGGAACTGTATTTCAAGATTGTATATCTATAGATAAAGATTTGATAACTTCATATCTACATTCTGATTCTTTAGTTGGAGTTTATCAGGGTGTGATCCCTGATGAAATCAATAGCAATGATCTAACGGGTTTATTGAATAATAAAACATTAAAAGAATTAGATAAAAACTTATTTGAACAAAGTATGGGAAGTAGTAAGAATTTTTCTGGTGAAGATAGATACAGTGAATTAACACTGAAATCAACTCAAGATATAACTTTAGGAAATGACAATAATCTTTATTTTGTGGTTACAAGTGAACCAGAGAGTTTACCAACTAAATATCGTGAAACATATGTTTTTAAAAATAGTATAAAAACTAGTGATGATGGAGTAAATTTTATTGAAAGGGGTAATGCTACAAAGGATCTTTGTGGTGGTAAAAACATTTTAAAAGAATTAGGCCAAACATTTACTTATGATGGTCAAAACATTAAAAGTAATATGGATGGTACGGATAAGAATACGGTTGGGGGACCAAAAACTAGAATAGTAAAAGATGAATTAAAAGAAACAGGTGCTGGTTTATATGCGTCATGGGCCTTTAAAGTAAATTATTCAGGAGACTTATCTGGAAGTTATCGTGTATTAGAACAGATTCCAGATGGTATGCAGTTGGCATATATACGTATCAAATGGATTGGTGAAGGACAGAAAAATAATGGATCAATACAATCGAAGATTATAGAGAATCTTGGTGAAGGATGGACTTCAAAAAGTATTACTGCAGATGATGATGATAATGAGTCTAGGAAAACAATCTATTACGTAAAAGGAAATCAAGCTTTAATTGAATTAGGTGATTTTTATGCAGGAAAGGTTACTGATAAATATTCAGTAGATGTTCAGGTTGTTTGTAAAGTAACGGACCCGAAAGTATTGCTTGGATCAGAAGAGGTGAAATTCACAAATAATGTTATTCTTCAAAATGCAGATGGTACAAAGAATATAGATAGTGCGTATTCTAATGTAACTTTGTCAATGAAGAATATAACGAAGAGCCAGGTACAAAATGGACAAAAAATTAATTATACAATTGAAACAAATTCATTAAATCAAGATTTACCATCAAATGGTGCAGATAATAAGCTAAAATTAGTGGATGAATTGGGAAGTAATTTAATTTTAGATTTGGATACAATTAAAGTAAAAGATACTCAAGGTCAACAAGTAGATGCACGTGTATCTTATGAAAATAATAAATTAGAAATAGAAATTCCTAAGGATAAAAAATTAAAAATTACATATACGGCAACGGTAAATGCTGCGCCTGGAGAAAAAGTCAGTGTTACGAATACAGCTTATTGGAAGGGATATAGTTCTTCGAGGGGTGAGACTGTAAAAATTGAAAACTTTACTTATGACGCAGGTGGTAGCACACAAAGTTCAAATAGCCCTCAATTAAAAATAATTAAACGAGATGCGAGCAATATTAACTTGCGATTGCAAGGAGCAGTTTTTAAAGTTGCGAAATGTGAACTAAAAAATGACGAAATTGTTGAAGTTCAAACAGACAAAACATGGTCAGAAACTACAAATGATCAAGGTGAAATCACCTTTGGATCTAGTGCACAATGGGTATTGGACTATAACACAATATATAAAGTGACAGAAGAAAGTGCCCCTAATGGTTACATAAAGGATGATACTGTACGTTATATTATGTGTATCAAAAAAGAAAATGGAACATATTCAGACTATGTAAATCAATGTTTGAAAAGAGATGACATTATAAAGTGTAATAGTACAGCGGATTTTAAGCTTGATTTAACAAACCAAAAGAAGGGTATTGTTATTAAAAAGAATTTCATTAACGATGCAGCAGGAAATTCAAAAAAATCGGTGAGTGGAACTTATAGATTTGGTTTGTATGATAATACAGATTTAAAGAATCCAGTAGATATTGTTTCTATAGAATTTGGTCCTTCTGATCAAGAAGAAAAAGAAGCCAAATTTGTGAATCTGGATTTAAACAAAACATATTACGTTTATGAACTAGATGATGCAAATAAACCGATTGTTGATTCTTCAAAAGAAGTAACAATAAATAAATTGCAGTATACAGTAGATTATAAAGGAGAAGGTGAATCTACAAATGCTGCGATAAACGGGCAAACGGTGACTGTTACAAATAGAAGCCGTACTAAAATACTGCCTTCCACAGGTGGGTATGGATCCCTGATTTACAGGATATCAGGTACGATGTTGGTTTTAGCAAGCTTGATAGTTCTGACAAATATAAATAAAAAGAATCATTTAAATGACAAATCAAAGAATAGGAGAAAGAAATGAAACTAATTAAGAAAATTGCTGCCATTATGTTTGCGCTCATGATGGTAGTATCAATGAGTAGTAATGTAAAAGCTGATGAAGGAACTACAGTAACAACAGAAAAAGGAATAATTACAATAAATAACGCTGTTAATGGACAAACTTATACTATTTATAAGCTTTTAGATTTAGAAAGTTATGAACCAAAGAAAAATGAACAGGGTGAAGAAATAGGTAATTATTCATATAAACCAAATACGGATTGGAATGACTTTATCAGTGAAGCAGCAGATTCTGCTAATATTAAATATTTTGATATTAACAAAAATGGATATGTAACTTGGAACGGGGCTATAACTGATAGTCGAAAAGCAGAATTTGCACAAAAAGCGTTAGCTTATGCAACTACAAATAACATTGGTAACAAGGGTACAGCAACAGCTTCTAATAACACAGTAACTTTTGATAATTTAGATTTAGGTTATTACTTGGTAGATTCTAGTGTGGGAGCACTTTGTGGTTTAAATACTACAAATTCAACTGCGACAATTGAAGAAAAGAATGGTGTACCTTCAGTTGAAAAAAAGATTGTTCAAAATAATACAGATGTGGAGAGTAATTTTGCAAATATCGGAGAAACTATTAATTTTAAGACTACTATTACTGCACAAAAAGGTGCGCAATCTTATGTTTTACACGATACAATGGAAAAAGGTTTTACTTTCAATAAGGATGTTAAAGTAAAGGTAAGTGGTCAAACTAATTATTTAAATTCAACAACAGATTATGAAGTAGTCGAAAATGCGGAAGATAAATGTACGTTTGATATTAAATTTAAAGAAGAATTCTTAAAGACAATTAATGACACTACTAAGATTGAAGTTACATATTCAGCTACTTTAAATGGTGATGCAGAAATTCATGACAACAATGACAATACTACCCATTTAACTTATGGTGAAAAAAATAATACGACAACTAGTACAACGCATACAATAACTTATGGAATTAATGTTTTAAAATACACAGGTGATACAACTAATACTTTAGCAAACGCAAAATTCAGTCTTTATGATGCAGAAACAAATGGAAATACATATAAATTAGTACAGAAAACAGGTACTACAAATTATCGATTGGCTATGACTGACGAAGCTGGGATTACAGAAATCACAACAACTAATACAGGAATGTTTAGTATCCAAGGTCTTAAACCAGGTACTTATTGGTTAGAAGAAACGGCTGCACCAAAAGGATACAATAAATTGGCAAAGAGAATTAAAGTTGAAATCAATAATGGTGGAAACTTAATCGTTGATAATAATGATAGAGGTGAAAATAATTTACCAATTAATCAAGTAAATGTAGAAAACAAAACAGGAACAGTACTACCAAGTACAGGTGGTGCTGGTACTACAATGATCTACTTGATTGGTGGAGCATTAGTATTGGGTTCAGGTGTTGTATTAGTTACTAAAAGAAGAGTAAAGGGTAAATAATTGATTTTCGATTGATGATAGGGAGAGGTGTAAGATGAAGAAACATATTTCAACTATAATTGCGATACTTGTTTTTATTGCGGGCCTTTCCTTATTGTTGTATCCAACGGTGAGTAATTATTGGAATTCTAAACATCAAACGGCTGTTGTTGCTAATTATTCTGAAAAGATAGAGAAGATGGATGACAAGGATAGGCAGGCTGCGATAGATTCGGCTATTTCCTATAATACTGGGTTGGTTTCTAATAGTGGTCGTTTTACTCCTAGTGATTCAGAACTTAGCTTATATAAAAGTCTATTAAATGCGGATGGTACGGGTATGATGGGATATATCACGATACCTGAGATTCATTGTAAGTTGGCTATTTATCATAGTGTGGATGATTCTGTTTTACAGGTGGGTGTTGGTCATTTAGAGGGTTCTTCGCTTCCTGTTGGTGGTAGTAGTACGCATTGTGTTATTTCTGGTCATAGAGGGCTTCCGAGTGCTCGTTTATTTACGGATATTGATCGTCTTGAAAAGGGGGATTTATTTTATCTGCATGTGTATGGCAAGGTTTTGGCGTATGAGGTGGATAAGATTTCGGTTGTAGAGCCTGAGGATTATGGTCCTTTAGAGATTGAAGAAGGTAAAGATCTTTGTACGTTACTTACGTGTACGCCGTATGGTATTAATACGCAGCGCTTGATGGTTCGTGGTCATCGTGTGGTGGATAGTTTGTATGATGAATCAAATATTACTTCAGATGCAGCTCGAGTGGATACTTTAGTGGTGGCTTCTTGTGTTGGTGTTGTATTCTTGTTGGTTGGTATTATTGTTTCGAAGATATGGAGGTTAAAAGGACATGAAAAAAATAATTCGTAGTGTATTGTGTATATTTCTTTTTGTTCTTGTATGTACTCCTGTTTTCGCAAGTGATTATTCGAGTTTAACAGTGACTTGTCCAGCTTCAGATATCGATGTTCGCTTATATCGTGTGGCGGATGCGGATTATAATTTGATGGGTGCTTTTAAATCCTATTCAGTTTCAAAGGATTGGAATATTCTTGGCGATTATATTGATCGCGACAATATTGAATGTGATGATGAAGTGATGTCAGATTCAGATGGTAAGGCTTTATTTTCTCATTTATCGAAAGGTGTTTATTTAGTGAAGGCTTTAGATAATGCGGATTACACAATGTCGGTTTCTGTTGTTTATGTGGATAAAGATTGTGATGTTGAATTAAAGTATGAGCCTAGAGTTGAAACGACTTCTTTGCGTGTTCAAAAAGTATGGAAGGATGACGACAAGAAGAATCGTCCAAGTTTTATTGGTGTCGATTTACTTGGGGATGGTAAAGTCGTAGATCATCAGGTATTAAGTGAAGAAAATCATTGGACATATGCTTGGAATGATTTGTCGGGTGATATGAGGTGGAGTTGTGTTGAGACAAGTGTTCCTTCTGGGTATAGTGTGAGTTCTTATCGAGAAGGGAATCATATTGTGTTAAAGAATAGTTTGAATAAGGTTGTGGATTCTAAGAAATCAGAATCAAAACTTCCTTTGACGGGTCAATTATGGTGGCCTGTACCCGTATTATTGTTTGTGGGACTTGGTTGTATATGCATAAGCAAGTTCTAAAGCATATTGGCTGTATCTGTATTGTACTGGCCCTGGGACTCACTTTGTTTAATGTGTATGATACGTTTCGGGCTAGAAAGAGTGAAGAAAAGGTATTGGCTGCCTATAATTTGAAGAATGATTTGGATCATGATGTTATTCTAGATCCAGATATGGATATGCCTGAAGTAGAACTGGATGGTTTATCTTGTATTGGAACGATTGAGATTCCTTCTTTGGACATTAAGCTTCCGGTTACGAGTGAGTTTACGTATGATTGGATGAAATTGGCGCCTTGTCGATATTCGGGTAGTGTATATAAGGGGAATATGGTGATTGCGGCGCATAATTCTTGGTTTCATTTTGGAAGAATCCATAGTTTAGATCCGGGTAGTCAGGTCGTATTCACGGATGCACTTGGAAATCAGTTTGAATATCGTGTTGTTTTAATTGAAACTTTAACGCCGGATAGTGTTGAGGATATGACTTCTTCGGATTATCCTTTGACTTTATTTACGTGTACTTTGGATGCGAAAAATAGAGTAACAGTTCGATGTAAATAAAAAGAGAAATCGATTTTGATTTCTCTTTTAGCTTAATTTATCTTGTACGATTTTCTTTACCATTGGATAGGCAATAAGTGCAATCACAATACCTGCAGCTCCTTGGACTACGTTGGCTGGAATTTCGCTTGCGGCTACGATCCAGCTTCCTTTTAATATGTATTTAGCAATGAAGTATCCAAATACCATAATGACAGATCCCAATACGTAGCTTGTGATTTGTTTCGGTTTAGAGTAGTTTTTCATAAGTAGGGATACTACGATTCCTTCTAGTCCTTTGATGATTAGGGTAAAGAAGAAGTAGTGTCCGTATCCTCCGGCTACATCGGCTAGTGCGCTTCCTAAGCCTCCAATCAAGAAGCTTTCAAATGGATTTAAAAAGCTTGCGAATAATAGGATGAATCCGTCTCCTAGATTGAAGTATCCGTCTAATGCGTTTGGTACTTTGATGAACATGGTTGCGACAAATACAAGTGCCATACCTAGTCCTGTTAGTACGATTTCGTATGTTTGTTTATTTTTCATAATCTTTCCTTCTTTCTGTAACTTAGTGACTATTATACTTGTTTCTGTATATAAAAAAATATACAATTATAAAAAATAAATAGGGGACAGTTGATGAAAAAGTATCAGGTAATTTATGAGATGTATAAGGAATCGATTCTTTCTGGGATCTTAAAGTATGGGGATCGTGTGGATTCGATTCGTGAATGTGTAAAGAAGATGAATGTATCTAAGACAACGGTTGAAAATGCATATAATAAGTTGGTGTTGGATGGATTTATTTCGAGTCAAGAAAAAGTGGGGTATGTGGTGAGTATGAATCCGGAGCGTATCTTACTGCATCAGGAAATTTTGGATTATTCTTCGAGTCATAAAGAAAAATCGTATGATTATGATTTTCGGATTCAGTCGGTTTCTTTTGATTCGTTTGAAACGACGATTTGGAAACGATATATGAAGTCGGTATTGAATGATAAGCGTTTGATGTCAAGTTATGGTCTAGCGCAGGGTGAGTATGGATTAAGACAGGCTCTATGTAAGTATGTGTATCAGAACCGGAATATTTTGTGTTTTCCTGAACAGATGGTGATTGGTTCAAACTATCAGTCTTTGTTGTATATATTTTGTGGGATGTTGGATAAGTCAAAGGTGATTGGTTTAAGTACATTAGTGGATGATCAGGCTAAGCAGGTATTTTTGTCGTATGGTTTTCATGTGGAATATTTGAATCCAAATTCTTTTGTGAGGGATATTAAAAGATTGAATGTGGATGTTGTCTATGTGAATACGACTTGTTTTACGTCGGATAGGCAATCTATGAGTGAAAGAGTTCGTGAGGAATTGGTTTCTTTAGAGAATGTTTTGATTCTTGAGGATGATTATAATGGGGAGCTAGTGTATGCTTCTAAAATCAAGACTTCGTTGTGTTCGAAAAGTAAGAATGTGATTTATTTTTCTTCGTTTTCAAGACTATTATTACCGAGTCTTCGTATTGGGTATATGATTTTAAATGAGGAGTATATGCGTAAGTATAGTGCTTCTTATTTTGGTCCAACGACGAGTAAAATTGAGCAGGTGGCTTTTACGCAGTATATTGTGGATGGGTATTTGCAGAAGCATTTAAGAAAGCTTGTTCGTGAGTATAAGGAGAAGCATTTGTATTTAAAGCAATTGATTGATACGTATATGAGTTGTTCGTATATTTTGGATGAGACATATATGGCGTATTGGTTAAATTTAGATGTGGATGTATCACGTTTTAGGAATTTGTGTGAATCGAATAGTGTCGCTATTAGTATTTTAAATGGGCGTATTGGATTGTCTTTTGCGAGTATGAGTAAAGAATTGATGCTAGATGGTGTGATACGTCTTGCAGAAATATGGAAAGAGTGTTAAAATTTTATCGATTCGACAGTGAAGAAGATAAGTAGGATTAAAAGTTCTTGTGTATAGAGAGAGGGCGTTTGGTGAAAGCTCTTCGAGTCTTTTAGTTTGAAGCTACTTTGGAGTTGAAACGTAGTCGGCGTTAACGAGTGAATTGAGGGCATTTTTCGATTTTGAAAAATGAACTAGGATGGTACCGCGTAATTATACGTTCCTAGAAATAGGAGCGTTTTTTTATTGGAGGAAAGAAAAGATGAAACAATTAACTGGTAATCAGATTCGTCAGATGTTCTTGGATTATTTTAAATCTAAAGGGCATATGATTGAGCCGGGCGCAAGTTTGATTCCGCACAATGACCCAACATTATTATGGATCAATGCGGGTGTTGCGGCTTTGAAGAAATATTTTGATGGTAGTGAAAAACCGGCTTCAAATCGTATTGCGAATGCGCAGAAATCAATTCGTACAAATGATATTGAAAATGTAGGTCGTACGGCTCGTCACCACACATTCTTTGAAATGTTAGGAAACTTCTCAATTGGAGATTATTTCAAGGATGAGGCCATTCAGTTTGCGTGGGAATTTTTAACAAGCGAAGAATGGATGGGTATTGATAAGGACAGATTGTATGTGTCTGTATATACAGATGATGCGCGTGCTTATGAAGTATGGACTACAATTTGTGGTGTAGACCCTAGTCATATTTTAAAGACAGATGATAACTTCTGGGAAATTGGTAAGGGACCTGGTGGACCTGACAGTGAAATTTTCTTTGATCGTGGAGAAAAATATGATCCTGAGGGATTGGGAGAAAAATTATTCTTTGATGAAATGGAAAATGATCGTTATGTAGAAGTATGGAATGTCGTATTCTCTCAATATGATTGTGATCCAAGTATTGATCGTAAAGATTATAAGGAACTTCCTCAGAAGAACATTGATACAGGTATGGGTCTTGAGCGTTTGGTTGCCTTAGTTCAGGATGGAGAAACAAACTTCGATACAGATTTATTCTTGCCTATTATTCGTGCAACAGAAGCTATGGCGAAACATCCTTATGAAGGTGAATATAAGATGGCTTACCGTGTTATTGCGGACCATGTTCGTACAGTGACTTTTGCGTTGAGTGATGGTGCTAACTTCTCAAATAGTGGTCGTGGATATGTACTTCGTCGTGTCCTTCGTCGTGCAGTTCGTTATGGTTTAAAATTAGGCTTGGATGAACCATTCTTATATAAACTAGTTCCTGTTGTTGCAGATTTAATGGAGGATTTCTATCCATACTTGCAGGAGCATGTTGCGTTCAACCAGAAGTTGATTAAGGTGGAAGAAGAAACTTTCAAGAAGACTTTAAAGGTTGGTCAGGCATTACTAGATGAAGAAATCAGCAAGGCTAAAGATGGAAAGTTGAGTGGTGAAGTTGTCTTTAAATTGTATGATACATATGGATTCCCATTTGAATTGACACAAGAAATTGCTGAGGAAAGTGGAATTAGTGTAAGTCATGATGAGTTTGATGCAGAGATGAACAAACAAAAAGAGCGTGCTCGTAATGCGCGTAATGTAAAGGATTCTTTTGCGTCTCAAAATGAAGAGTTGATGAACTTCAATGAACCTAGTGAATTTATTGGTTATGATCACTTAACTTGTGATGGTAAGATCATTGCGTTATTTAATGCTGAGGGTAAAATGGTTGATTCATTAGAAGATGAAGGTATGATCATTTTAGATGAGACTTGTTTCTATGCAGAAAGTGGTGGACAGGTTGCCGATAAGGGAACATTTACGGCTGATGGTGTAGAAGTTGAGGTATTAGATGTTCAAAAGACTCGTAATAAACAGCATATTCATACAGTTAAAATCAATAGTGGTGTATTAGAAAAGGGTATGTCTTTACATGGTGAAGTAAATGTCAAAGATCGTTTGGCAACTACCGCAAACCACTCTTGTACACACTTGTTGCAGGCTGCTTTAGTTAAGGTATTGGGTGATCATATTCACCAGGCTGGTTCTTATAATTGTCCTGAATATTTGCGTTTTGACTTCAATCACTATGAAAAGGTTACGGCTGAACAATTGGCTGAAGTAGAACGTATTGTGAATGAATATATTAGTGCGGCTTATCCAGTAACGAAAGAAGTTATGCCTATTGAAGAGGCTAAAAAATCTGGTGCCACTGCATTATTTGATGAGAAGTATGGAGATACAGTTCGTGTTGTAACAATGGGTGATGTATCTAAGGAATTCTGTGCTGGATGTCATGTAGAAAATACGGCTCAGATTGGTCTATGCAAGATCATTAGTGAGGAAAGTATTGGTTCAGATTCTCGTCGTATTACAGCGAAGACTAAATTTGCGGCTTACCAAGATTTTGCGTCTGAACATGCAATGTTAGAAAATATTGCGGATAGTGCTAAACAAAAGGGTATTAAGAATATTGATACAAAGGTTGAGGCTGCTTATAAGACTATGCACGATATGCAAAAGGAAATCGATAACTTGAAAAACCAAATCTTTACATTGAAATCTAAAGAGTGGGCTACAGAGGCTAAAGATTTTGGAAAAGTCAATGTATTGATTAAATCCGTTTCTGGAATGGATGCAGGTGCATTGAAGGATATTGTTTCTAACTTAAAGGCTAGTGATGACAAGATGGTTGTATTCTTCGTTAACACAAATGGAGAAAAGGTTGTCTTTGTATCTGGTGCAGGTAAAGAGGCTGTTAAGGCTGGTGTACATGCGGGTCAATTGGTTAAGAAAGCAGCTCAAATTTGTTCTGGTAATGGTGGTGGAAAGCCAGATATGGCTCAAGCCGGTGGTAAGGATGCTTCTAAGGTTGATGAAGCTATCCGTGCTATTACAGAAGAATTGAAAAGTTTATAGTAGATATTAGGGTATACTTAGTGTGTACCCTTATTTTTTGGTGTATGAAAAAGAAGAGTAAATATAGAGTCCGTATGGATGAATTAAAGAGATTTAAAAAAAAGCATAAGCTCACAAAGAAAGAGAAAGAGCGAGTTGAAATGTGGGTGGAATCTGGTCATAGTGCGTATGATACGCGTTGGTGGGATGAGTTGGAGCAGGAAGAAGCGCTTGATGAACTACTGCGTGGTTTGACAGACAAACAAAAGGAGTATGTATATAGTTATTGTATGAATTGGAATCTTGAATTGGATGATGCTTATTTTGATTATGAAAAATTTGAAGAATTAGATTTAGAGAATTTACCGACTTTTGAAGAAGAGGAAGAACCAGAAATCGATTTACCGTTCTAATCGATTTGACATAGCTAACTAACCACTTTATACTTTTAGTATATGCGATGAAAGGGTTTTATATATGAATTTGGATGAACATTGGTATGTATTATTGACCATACGTTCTAAGGAAGAGGAAGTATGTAAATACTTGAATGAAAACGAGGGTATTTTTGCGTTTAGTCCTAAGATGGAATTTTATCATAGGGTTTCTAAACAGATTCAATTGCGAACTTTATTCGGTGGCTATGTATTTGTGGTGAGTAAATTGTCACAGGTAGAAGTGGATCGTATTTTTAGAAAGTTTCCTTTGGAGAGTGTTTTTATTCATGAATTAAAATATAAAGAGGATATTTCTGCATTAACAGATGAAGAGATTCGTATTCTTACGATGTTGATGGATGAAAAAAAGATTCTTCGTATGTCTTATGGTGTTTTACTCAATAATAAGATTCATGTGACAAGAGGTCCGTTAGTAAATATGGATGATTATATTATTAAGTATGATAAGCATAATCGTTTAGCTACATTGAATTTGAATTTCTTGAATCAGATCTGGAAAGTGGGGGTCACCTTAATTGAATAGTGTGATAAAATGGATGTGTTGAGGACATGTCCATTTTTTATGTATTTAGAGACATGGTTTATGTAAGGATGGGATGAAGTTGAAAGTACATGTAACAAATGTTACAAATCAGGTATATTGGAGTGTTGCGAAAATGGCTCAAAATGAAGTGGTGAAAATATTAAGTCCATTGGATGCAGTAGAACTTCCAATATATTTATATGATAGTTCAAAGGAGCCTTGGAATGAAATGAGTGCTCGTTTTGATGGATTGATTTCTGGAATCACAGAAGGGGATATTGTCATTTTTCAGTTTCCCACGTGGAATGCGATGGAATGGGATGATTCATTAATTGATCGAATGAAATTATATCGAGCTAAAATTATTTTGTTTATTCATGATATTGTGCCACTTCAGTTTGAATCCAATTATTATTTGATGGATAAGTTTGTGAATATATGTAATAAGTGTGATGTTTTAGTTGTTCCTTCAGAAAAAATGTATAAGTGTCTAGTGGAACATGGTGTTAAGAATGAGAAATATGTAATTCAAAAGATGTGGGATTTTAAAAATGATATTCGTCTACATGATCCTAAATTTGAAAGAAAACTATATTTTACGGGAGAAGCGTCTAGATTTCCTTTTGTGAAGAATTGGCATCAAGAAACACCTTTATATGTGCTTGGAAAAGAGGATATTACGGATTCTACAAATGTTAATTTTGGTGGTTGGTTAAATAAATATGAATTATTATTACAACTATCTAAAGGTGGTTTTGGCCTTGTTTGGGGAAATTCAGAAAATCCTGAGGATGAAAGGGATTATTACAAGATGAATTGTTCATATAAGTTGGCTTCTTATTTGTCTGCAGGTATACCGGTTATAATTCCAAATTATTTATCCAATGCAGATTTCATTAAAGAAAAAGGGATAGGATTTGTGGTATCAAGTTTAGAAGAAGCTAGTCAAGTTGTTCAGAGTTGTTCTGAAGAAGAGTATAATCGAAAGGTTTCTAATTTAAAACAAGTACAATATTTAATCAACAAATGGCTATTTCACTAAGAAATTGTTTGTTGATGCGATTATGAAATTAGAGTGATTAGTTACTAAGATTATAACTATAGTTATAAAAGTGGTTATATAATTTAAGAGCATGTTTACAAAGGTGATTTTGCATATTAACATTTGTGTATTTAATGTTAAAAAATGGTTAGAAATCAATTATTTTACTTGAATAAATCAAGCATTCCGTTTACTATTAAACCTAGTAAGGGAAGAGTGCATTCTTTTTGTGTACTCTGCTTGATTTTTTTGTTTTTTAATTTGAAGGGCTTCGTATAAATTAAAAAGTTTAAGGGAAGGAATGAGTGTATATGTCGAAAAAGAAAAATGTTAGAAGAAAAAAATCGAACAATCTTTTAAAGGGTGTAGCTGCTGCTGGTGCTGTTGTAGGTGGAGGAACCATCTTTGCGGGTAACAATGCGGTTTATGCTGCTGAATTAGATAATGAGTCACAAGTTAGTGACCTTAGTGAATCTCAAGCTTCTACATCTTCATATATGTCTGAATCATTGTCTCAAAGTGATTCGACTGTTGAAGATTACACAAGTATTGAAAATAGTACAAATGCGTCTGTGCTAGCAAGTGCATCTGATTCTACGGTTGAATCAGAAAATAATTCAATTGTTGAAAGCAATTCAACTTCTGATTCTGTGAGTCTTAGTGAATCTCAATTAACGAGTACTTCAGAAAGTGAATCTACTTCTGTATCTGTTAGTGATAGTGAATCATTAGTAAATTCTGAAGCAGTAAAAAATGATGAGGTTTCATCAAATAAATTTGGAAATATAATTACTGGTCTATTCACTGGTGATAAAAAAGTTTCGGCTGCAAATTATACGACGAATACTGTTGGAAATTCTACTATGCCTATTGCAGGAAGTGAAAGTGATGATCCTGAAACAAGTATGAGTAAATATTTCAGTGAATCAACAGCTCGTTCTGAATCTTTAACTACAACATATGGAAGTGATTTAGCGGGTGCAGTATTAAGTGATAAAGCTTATGTTGTGAAGAGTAATGATCATTTAATCAAAGAAGGTGTTTTAGTTCAGAAGGGTGATAAATACATATATACATACATTACTAGTAATAACGAAACAAAGATGATTGAACTTACTGGGAAAAATGTAAAGACAGATTCAGGAAATGTAAAAATAAACTGGGATGGTTATTATATTCAGAGTGATGGTACTATCGAACCTACACATTCATTTACAGATTACAATGAAACATCAGGAAATAAAGTGTTCATGAATGTACAAGGTAAAGAAGTATATGTAGTTAGACAAGAGATAGATGGTAAAGAATATTGGGTTCCAGTAAAAGTCAATGGTAATTATGTTGAAGTACAAAATAATGGAGATAAAACATATCATGAGAAGTATACAACATTTCCTAAATATCCGAAGTATGTTCAAATAAAAATTGGAGGAAATAAATATTATTTGGATGGTGTTGAAGTTAAAGATAATATATTATATGCTTTGAGCTGGGATCATTGGAAAAATGATTATAATTTATTATATAATCGTGATATATTTACTGATGTTACATTTGATAAATCATTTGCAAAGCGTGCAATTGAAAATATGAATGTTAGTAAAACTTCATATTCAAAAACAAACTCAGAAGTTTTAAGCGTATCTAATTCATATTCAAATTCTAAATCAACATCATTGAGCGTATCTACATCATCAAGCTTAAGTGCTGTAGCAAGTAATTCAGCTAGTCAATCGGCGAGTACATCAGCATCAATCAGTGCAAGTCAATCAGCATCAGCATCTGCATCTGCTTCAGAAAGTGCTTCAATATCAGCAAGTCAAAGTGCTTCAACAAGCGCAATCCAATCAGCAAGTGCATCAGTGAGTGCTAGTCAATCAGCAAGTACATCAGCATCAATCAGTGCAAGTCAGTCAGCGTCAGCATCTGCATCTGCTTCAGAAAGTGCTTCAATATCAGCAAGTCAAAGTGCTTCAACAAGCGCAATCCAATCAGCAAGTGCATCAGTGAGTGCTAGTCAATCAGCAAGTACATCAGCATCAATCAGTGCAAGTCAATCAGCATCAGCATCTGCATCTGCTTCAGAAAGTGCTTCAATATCAGCAAGCCAGAGTGCTTCAACAAGCGTAAGCCAGTCAGTAAGCTCATCATT
>NZ_JANFYN010000027.1 GCF_024460475.1 Holdemanella sp. MSK.7.32
TCATCTCTATTTTCAATCTTCATTTTTGGAACGGTTTCTAATTTACCATTCCACTTAGCATGTAACCTTAAAGCTTCCTTAGCGTAATCCATGACAACCTCCTACTCAACGATTTTTAATACGATTTCAACCATCTTTTCCATCTTTTGAATACTTGCGAATTCAAAACGACCATGATGATTAAATGAACCCGTACCTAAGTTTGGACAAATTAATCCTCTTGCCGTCAACATTGCACCATCCGTTCCACCACGAATTGGTGTACTAACTGGTGTTACATCACATTGACGCAATGCATATTTTGCCTTATTCACACTACGCATATCCCCATGCATATATTGACGCATGTTTTCATATTGATCACGAATCGATACATGAACACGGTTTCCGTATTTTTCATTCATCTTATCCGCAATTGTTTCCATCTTCTGTTTTTGTGCAATAAAACTTTGTTTACTGTGATTACGAAGAATGTAAGTTAATTTTGCATCTTCACAAATTCCTTCCATCCCCACTAAATGATAGAATCCTTGACGACCCTGTGTATGTGAAGGTGTTTGTTTTTTTGGAAGACTCGAAGCATATTCCATTGCTAATAAACTCGCATTGACCATACGATCCTTGGCATCTCCAGGATGAATGCTTGTACCATCAAATGTGACAACAGCTTGTGCTGCATTAAATGTCTCATAATCAACAGAATCAATACGATCACCATCAATTGTGAACGCATAATCCACGGCAAACTTATCTAACTCAAAGTTTTCGACACCACGACCTACTTCTTCATCTGGAGTAAAGGCAACCGCAATAAATCCATGTTCCTTTTCAGATTGAATCAACTGTTCCATAGCCTCTAAAATAATCGCAATTCCTGCTTTATCATCTGCACCAAGTAATGTCGTTCCATCTGTAACAATCAAATCATCTCCAATGCAGTTTGCCAAAGCTGGAAATTCTTCTTTAGACATGGAATACTCTTCATTTAATTGAATTGTATTTCCATCATATTTTGAAATTACACGACACTTTACATTCGCCCCCGTAATTTCACTTGCCGTATCCATATGTGCAATAAACCCAATACGATCCATCTTTTTATCTGTATTCGCATTTAAGTATGCATACACAATACCTGTATCGGTTAATTCAACAGAATCAAAGCCTAATTTTTCACATTCAGCCTTTAATTCACGAGCTAAAACCAATTGTTTTTCAGTGCTAGGTGCACTTGTACTTTCTTCACTTGACTGCGTGTCAAATGATGCATAATGCATTAATCTTTTTTCTACTGCCATATTAAATCCCCCTTTATGCCAGTTCTTGTGCTAAACGAGGCACAATTTGTTTTTTACGAGAAACAAATCCTTGATCCTTGAATTCTTCTACAACATCACGAACAAAATGCGATAACTTACCTACATATAAGAAACGTGAGCCACGACCTTCGACATTAGTGATAACCATCAACATCAAATCATATTCATGTATCTTGTTTTGTTCATCCATGTACTTCAAGAAATCCTCTTTAATTTCATCCACAATACTCAAATCAAACGTAAAAACCTGACTTACCGCAATGTGATATCCACTCAACATATATTCCTTAACATCATTGTAAAGAATATTCTTGAATTCTTTTCCACGAATCGTAGCCGTATTTTCGAATAATTCTTTAGCCATCGCATCAAAATCAATACCATATTCACTTGATAAACGTTTCGCCAAATTACGATCAATTGTCGTACATGTTGGTGAATTAAAATTCATTGTATCACTAATCATGCCATACGCAATCAATTTTGCGATGATCTCAGGCATTTTAACACCATATTCTGCATACATCAATCCAACAATCGTACAAGAACTACCTACTATCATATTTCTAAATACAATTGGACGATCTGTTTCAATATCACCAATACGATGGTGATCCACAATCTCTACAATATTCGCCGTTTCAATATCGCTGATACTCTGTTTCTTTTCATTATGATCCACAAGAATAAACTGTTTCTTTTCAGCCTTCAATAAGTTATATCGAGCAACAGACCCCAATATTTTTTTCTGGAATACAACAGGATAAGATGAGTGACGCGTCTTCAACATTTCACGTTCCACATCCTCTACATATTCACTTTTATTAAAGCGAATCACTTTATTAGCCGGAGTCATAATCAATTCAACCGGAATCGAACGATAAATCATTTGAATGATTTTCATAATATTATAAGGCGTACTAATTAAAGTAACTCCCATTTGTTTTGCCATTTCAATAATATAGCTATTTGGAACAAAGTTTTCTGCTACGACAATAACAGCACAACCTTTTGCCATACTCTTGATCATACTATCTTCATGATCATTTAAAACCATGATGGCACCTTTTAGATCTCTATCCATCAAGCGTTTGTCCGCAATACGAACAAATCCACTTCTTTCAAGATTTCCCTTTAAAATAAAAGAACCCTTTACACTGGCAACTAAATTTTCTAATGGTGTTTCTTTTAATAATTCACTCGTAATATTTAAATCCTGCATCTGAATCTTAGAAACATCACCCAAAGTAACCATGCCCTTATATTCATTTTTATCATCAACAACATACAAAGTCTTTACATGATTTTCTAAGCATAAATCCCATGCACGACGAATCGTTTGCCCTTCTTCAATTGTTACCGCATCATCAATTTCAATTTCTTCCAACGTTGAACGTGCAGTCGTTAATAAAACTGGCATATTTACATGTAATTTATCTAATATAAATTTAGTTTCTGGATTCAAAGTCCCCAAACGAGCAGCTACCGCATTGATTCCTGTCTGTCTTTTTAATTCTGCAAGAGCTAAAGCAGCACAAATTGAATCTGTATCAGGGTTTTTGTGTCCAATTACATAAATTGGTAAACTCATCGAATTCTCCTCTCAATTATCTTAATTTTGTATACAATATTATAACATGAAAAAAAAGAAGATTCATTATCGAATCTTCTTACTTAACAGCGTCTTTCAAAGCTTTGCTAGCTTTAAATTTTACAGATTTGCTTGCAGCAATTTCAATTTTTTCTTTAGTAGCTGGATTGATACCAGTACGAGCTGCTCTTTCGCTAATTGAGAATTTACCAAATCCGAATACATCTACAGTACCATTATCTTTTAATGTATCCGCTACTGTATCGAATACGAATTGAACATAAGCTGTTGCGTCTTTTTTTGAACAACCGAATTCTTCAGCCAACTTTTCAGCTAAATCTTTTTTATTAATAACATTAGACATTTATATGTTCCTCCTCTAATTATTACCACGCTATTTTATCATTTCTATAACTAGAGTGCAACGTCTTTCATTATTGATTCCACCACATATTTTGGTAAACCTACCACATTGGTATAATCGCCTTCAATATGATCCACAAAATCACATTCCTGTATACCATAAGAGCCTGCTTTATCCATACATTTCCCACTATTTACATACGAAATAATATCTTGTTCTGTAAGTTTTTTAAAATAAACATCCGTCGTTTCGACATGTAGAAAAGTTTGATTTTTATAGATTACACAAACACCCGTTTTTACTTGATGCCTACGATTTGATAATGCGTTCAACGTCTTTATCGCATCCTCTTTTGATTTTGGCTTACCCAATATTTTTTGATCCAAACATACAATCGTATCTGCCGATATAATAATCGAATCTGAATAGAATTCTCTTACTTCTTTTGCCTTAGATTCAGCCACCTTTTTTAAAGCCTCATCCAACCCTAAACTTAAATCAAACACTTCATCCTTTTTGGCTGGACAAACAATAAAATCGTAGCCCAAATCTTTTAATATCTCTTTTCTTCGTGGAGATTTAGACGCAAGTACAATCATCTTTCAAAACCTATTGGTGCCTTTTTCACCATATAATAAATAGCCAATCCACTTGCCAGAACAACAAAACAAATCACTTTAATTACACAAGCAAGTACCAGCTTATAAAAAATTGTTTCTGGAAGCATACAAATCATGAAATCCGTATTGGGGTCTAACAGCCACAATTGATTCGTAAAGAAAATTGTATGAAACCATGTCCAGAAACTCGTAAAATCTGTAAAGATCCAAAACCCAAAGAATACAAGCATTAATATGAATGTAAACATGGCCGTTAAAAAACCTTTACTCAAATACGCAAACATCCATTCTTTTTCATTCCAGTAAAAATATAAAACAATCAACACTAGAATAATAAGCGCTGTTTTACTAACCCTTAAAGCATTCTGATACAACGCCTTTACATCCACCATATGACTCGTTTCTTTTTCATTAAAAGTTTCTTGAGATACACCATACCATGTGATATGTCCCTTTATATCCGCCCGTTTATCATCTAAATATTCCAACAATAAACGAATACTTTGATTCAAATCTTTCTTAGAAACACCAATATCACTAGCCAAATCCATCTCTTCATATTTAGGAATATAAAAATCTGGATTTAATGCCGTACTTTTGATACTAAACACAACACAAACAATGATAAAGCACCAGCCAAATATAAAACTTAAAACACGTCTCATTATTCTACAGCTACCAAATCAGCCTTTTCTACCATCGGCATAGCCTCAATCAAACT
Organism: Holdemanella sp. MSK.7.32; assembly: GCF_024460475.1. Lineage (GTDB taxonomy): Bacteria > Bacillota_I > Bacilli_A > Erysipelotrichales > Erysipelotrichaceae > Holdemanella. The sequence goes on from NZ_JANFYN010000027.1 coordinate 4,616, forward strand.
GACTAAAGACTGAATACTGATTTCTAAATCACTAATATCTAAAGTAAGTGCTACATTGGCAATTCCATTAATAGGAATCGTTTGGTTAATAGCTAAAACGTTAACTTGTTTTACAGATACTAACGATAAAACTTTAGAAAGTGTGCCCTTTTCATTTCTTAAAATCATCGAAATAATTGCCTTACGATTCGATTGTTCTGCATTAAATGAAAAAACGGCATCCTTATATTTATAATATGTGCCACGCGAAATACCAACCATTTTAACAGCTTCACTAATTCTTTTTGCCTTGCCCGACTGTAATAAAATACGTGCCTGCATAACTTGTTCTAAAACATCTGGTAAAATATCGCCGCTCACAACATAATATTTACTCATATTTTATAAACGCCCCCTCTTTGGCTATAGTTAAAAATCTATAATCCAATTCACTAAAACAAGATTCTAAAATCTTGGATAATTCAACCAAATGAGATTTTTCTAACGAAACAACCATCATAGTTGAACCACTTCCTGAAATCCACATTGGAAGTTGTTTTGAATCACAATACTTCTTTATCCTATCATATTCCTTAATAAATTGCCTACGATATGGTTCATGCAACAAATCCCTGCAAGAACTTGCAAGTAAAGACTCATCCCCCTGTTGCAAAGCTTGAATAAAGACGAGTGCATGCGATACTTGTGAAACACAATCTTTAAATGCCATACCAGTCGGCAAAACCTTTCTTGCCTGAGAAGTTTTTACTTCATAACGAGGTACAATGGCCAAACAATGATAGTTTGCACATGGAACAAGACTCATTTTCACATCTTCTCTTTCCATAAAACAAGCTGTAGCTTGACCAAAAATAGCTGGTGCTACATTATCAGGATGTCCCTCTATACTTGTGGCAATCTTTAAGATTTCCATCTTGTCCATACCCTTTTTAAACCATGCGTCACAAGCTAAGATTCCCGCAACAACACACGTTGAACTTGAACCCAAGCCACGGGCAAAAGGCACATCTGTATCTATCGTTAGTTTAAAAGTCGGATAGTCCAAATGTAAATAGTCACAAGTTGTATAAAAGGCTTGCACGACTAAATTGTTACTACCCTTAAATTCATCCGGACAACCTTCTACAATCAACGTATCACTTTCTTCAAAAGTAAAGTGAGCCCACCAGTCTACAGCCATACCAAGACAATCAAATCCCACGCAACAATTTGCGCTTGTTGCTGGGACACACACACTAATCATGGAATACCTCTTTTGTACTTTCACATACCACATCTTTCATAGATGCTACATCTATAACACGATCATGTAAAACATCTAAGTCTTGAAGCTTCTTTAATTGAGTAGGAATTGTATCTTGACAATATTTTGATAAATCTTGCATAGCCATCCATTCATTATCTTCTGTATATCCTAATGCTTTCAAAACATCTTGACTGAATTTATAAGGTGAAGCTGTAGCCAAAGAAACAATAGGACGATCTTTACATTCTTTTGCGACTTTGTACGCAATGGCCGAATGCGGATCTAAAACATAGTTTGTCTTATCATATACTGATTTAATTTCTAAGCTTGTACTTTCATCATCTACACTGCCACACGCAAATAAGTTTTGAATGGTTTTAAAAGTTTCATCATCAATCTGATAACGACCCTTTTCATTTAATTCCTGCATCCATTTCGATACTTTTTGTGTATCCTTATTTGATGCATAATACAATAATCTTTCCAAGTTTGAACTAATCAAAATATCCATACTTGGTGAAATAGTCTGGATAAAATCACGATTTCGATCATAGATACCTGTCGTTAAAAAATCTGTTAATACACGATTCGCATTGCTGGCAACATAGAACTTTTCTACTGGCAACCCCATTAAATACGCATAATATCCAGCTAAAACATCTCCAAAGTTTCCAGTTGGAACACTAAATGAAACTTTATCCCCTAATTTGATAGCACCTTGATGCACTAATTGTTTGTAGCTATCAAAATAGTAAACGATTTGAGGAACCAGACGACCCACGTTAATGGAATTGGCACTTGTCAAAAGAATATTTTGTTTCGCACAATATGCATTCAATTCTTCATCTAAGAATAGACGTTTTACTTGGCTTTGCGCATCATCAAAATTGCCTTGAATTCCAAATACATTCACATTATTTCCTTTTTGCGTAACCATCTGACGATATTGAATGGCACTAACCTTTTTATATGGATAGAAAACATTAATACCAATATTTTCTACATCACAAAACCCAGATAAAGCGGCTTTACCTGTATCTCCACTTGTGGCAGTTAAAATCAATGCTTTTTGGTTCGTAGTTTTTAAGGCACAGGACATTAATTGTGGTAAAAGAGTTAACGCAACATCTTTAAAGGCACATGTAGGACCATGGAAAAGTTCTAAAACATAGACATCATCAACTTTTTTTACAGGTGTAATCTCTTTTTTAGAGAAAGAATTCGCATATGCATTTTCAACACATGCCACCAATTCTTCCTTCGTATAATCTGTAAGAAGATGTGAAAGTATATAAACGGCATTTTCTTTATAAGACTTTGAACATATTAAAGATAAATCTAAATGTATCTGATCTAAAGTTGGAAGTACGTATAAACCTCCATCTGGACTCATTCCATTTAGTATGGCTTGCTTGCTGGAAACGCTTTGGTGTGCGTCTCTTGTAGAAATATAATCGTTCATGAGAATCCTCCTTGAAAATCTATATTCCATATGATACAATGTTCACACTTTAAAAACAAGTGTTTTCTAAAAAGATACAGGAGGAACTATATGAACGCAGTTATCTTAGGTTATGGAGTTGTCGGAAAAGGAATTGAAATCCTTGCAAAAACATTGGATGATATCAATATAAAATACGTTTATGTACGTAAAGAAAAAGAAAACCTACCTTATTTTTCTAACAATGAAGATATGGTAGTTCAAGATGATATTGATATCGTTTTTGAATGTTTAAACGGATTAGAACCTGCCAACACATTGATTCAAAAAGCTTTGAAAAAAGGAAAACATGTCATCAGCTCAAACAAAGCTGTTGTCGCAACCTATCTCGATACCTATTTAGAGCTTGAAGAAGAATATGGAGGAAGCATTCAGGTAGAAGCTTGTGTTGCAGGTGGTATTCCATTTATCGATGCCTTATTAAAACTAAAAAGACTTGAACCACTACAAGGCTATGAAGGTATCTTTAATGGCACAAGCAACTACATTTTAGATTCTATGCAAAAAAGCAACTTGGATTTTGAAGATGTTTTAAAAGAAGCTCAAGATAAAGGATATGCTGAAAAAGATCCATCTAACGATATTGATGGTGTTGACGTATATTATAAGACAAAGATTTCTAACAGCTTAGCTTTCAACACACCCATCGTTGACATTCCTTATTATGCAGGAATTCGTACAATCAAAATGTTGGACATTAAATTCATCAAAATGAACAATAAAGTCGTACGTCATTTATCCATATCAAGACAAATTGGCAATAAGATTATTTCCATTATCGCTCCTTGCTGCATGGATGAAAATGATTTTTTAGCCAATGTTCCTAGCAACTACAACGCACAAAAAATCCTATCTCATAGCTTTGATACACTAGGCTATTATGGTCAGGGCGCTGGCCAATTACCTACAGCGCAAGCCATGGTACAGAATGCTTTAGATACACTTGAAAATAAAGAAAGAAAAATTGTTTATTCAACACCAAAAGAATTTGATACGTCTCTATTAAAAGAAACGTGGCTAATTCGCAGTGATGTTTCCCTAGAGAATTACTATCCTATTCAAAAGAAAGAAGCAAACTATTACTGGATTGAAAACCAGGATATGTCAATCATTAAGAAAGTTAAAGAATTAGATAAAAATAGTTTTATCGCATTATGGAGGTAGTCATATGTTAAAAATCACTAAATTTGGTGGTTCTAGTGTCGCAAATGCTGAACAGTTCAAAAAAATCAAAGCCATCATCCAACAAGATCCAACACGCCGATACATTGTTGTATCGGCTCCTGGAAAACGTTTTGCGGCCGACAACAAAATCACGGATCTGCTTTACTTGTTAGATGCCCACAGAAAATACCATGTTGATGCATCGAGTGTCTTTAAACTCATCAAAAACCGTTTCATCGAAATAAAAAATGAATTAGGCCTTAAACAACCCATTGAAAAGGAGTTGGATGCCTTTTACACCAATCTTAACCAAATGTCCCAAGCTGTTATCGTCAGTCGCGGTGAATACTTCTGTGCTAAATTAATGGCTGAATATCTAGGTTATGCCTTTGTGGATGCCAAAGATATTATTCGTTTTAAATTAGATAAATCCATTGACTGGGATGCGACCAGCACAAAACTTCAAGCTAAATATGCTCAATACGACCACTTTGTTTTCCCAGGCTTCTATGGCACAAGTGCAAATGGACACATCCAAGTCTTCCCACGTGGCGGAGGCGATATTACAGGGGCTATTTTAGCAAAATGTCTTCATGCCGACGTATATGAAAACTGGACCGATGTGTCTGGATTCTTAATGGCTGATCCTACAATTGTTAAAAACCCAAAAGGAATTACTCATATCACATATTCAGAATTAAGAGAACTTTCCTATATGGGAGCAAGCGTACTTCATGAAGAAGCCATTTTCCCAGTTAAAGAAGCTAACATTCCAATCCACATTTTAAATACCAATCGTCCTCAAGACGCAGGTACAATCATCCAAGAACATTCAAAAGTAAAAAGTGAATATCCAATTACAGGTATTGCAGGTAAAAAGGATTTTATGTCTATCTATGTTTATAAAAAGCATATGTCAAATGAAGTTGGTTTCATTCGTAAAGCCCTATCCATCCTAGAAAAATACCATATCAGTATTGAACACATTCCTAGTGGAATTGACTCATTTAATATTGTTGTAGAGAAAAAAGAAATTGAAGAGAGTCTTTATGAAATCTTGGCACACTTCAAAGATGAACTAAAACCAGATAAATTAACTGTCCAAGAGGATTTAGCTTTAATTTCTACTGTCGGTAAAAACATGTCCGATAAACCAGGTACAAGTGGCAAGTTATTTGGTGCCTTAGGTAAAAATAACATCAACATTGTCATGATTGCCCAAGGTAGTGATGAAATCAATATTACAGTGGGAGTTAAGAAAAAAGACTTCACAAAAACAGTCCAAGTTATATATGATACTTTCGTAGGAGGAAATGAAGAATGACAACAATCGCAATTGCCGGTGCTACAGGTGCTGTAGGACAACAAATGTTAGAATGCTTAAAAGAAAGAAACATTCAGGCTGACCTTAAATTATTAGCTAGTGCCAGATCAAAAGGCAAAGATATTGATGGACACATTGTTGAAGAATTAACAAAAGACAGCTTTCAAGGTGTTGACTATGTATTAGGTGCAACAGGAAATGACATCACAAAAATGTGGATGCCATGGGCCAAAGAAGCAGGATGTATCGTTGTTGATAACTCAAGTGCATTCCGTTTAGACAAAGATGTTCCTTTAGTCATTCCTGAAGTGAATAAAGAAGACATTAAAGACCATCATGGCTTGATTGCCAATCCAAACTGTGCAACGATTATTGCCCTTGTAGCTTTGCAAGCTTTACATAAAAAATACCACATCAAGCGCATGATTGTGACAACATTTCAAGCTGTATCAGGTGCTGGTGTTCAAGGAATTGAAGATTTAAAGAATCAAATTGAAGATGAAAATATTCCATCAAAAGCCTTCCCTTACCAAATCGCATTTAATCTTATTCCTCAAATTGGAGATTTTGATGATTTAGGCATCTCAAAAGAAGAATGGAAGATGCAAAATGAGGCAAGAAAAATGTGGCACGATGATGCTTTAAAAGTTAACTGTACTTGTGTACGTGTCCCTATTTGGCGTTCTCACTCTGAAAGTATCACCATCGAATGTGAAAATGAAGTGGATGTCAATGAGGCAAGAGAATTAGTATCCAAAGCTGAAGGCGTACTATTAAAAGATGATCCAAAAAATCAAATCTATCCAATGCCAAAGGATACGACAAATCAAGACTTAGTTTATGTTGGAAGAATTCGTAAAGACATCACGGATGAAACAAATCATACATTATCTCTATTCTGCTGTGGAGACCAGATTCGTAAAGGCGCTGCTACAAATGCAGTTCAAATTCTAGAAGAATTATTAAAGGCAAACGATTAATTTCGCTTGCCTATTTTTTTAGTTAATTTCAATATCTCCACTTGTCGTATTTAAAGTTAAGGTCGCATTATTTGTTCCTAACACACGAGTTACAGAACCTGTAAATTCTTCTTCACCAATTTCAATATCTCCAGATGTTGTAGAGGCAGTGATTGAAACATTATTTATATTTTCTGCACTTACATCACCGGATGTAGTTTCTAATGCATTGTCTCCTGCCAATTGCCCATCAAATTCAACATCTCCACTTGTAGTAACAAAAGTACAAGTATTTAAAATTCCATTCTCAATAGAAATATCACCCGATACACTTGTCACTCTAGAATCCTTTAATGCCACGTTTTGAATTTCAACATCCCCCGCAACAAGATTGCCATTCACAATTAAAGAATCATTTGTCGTATAAATAATCACTTCATTATCATCGTGACCGATGAAATGTTTATCTGAAATTGTTTCTTTTACAGTTAAAACACCATCATCAACAGAATAATCCAGTTTTTGTTTCTTCACATCCTGCAAACGATAAGAAATAGCATTCTCACTGGATTTCTCAATTTTAACATCCATACTTGTCAAATCTAAATTGACAGAAGTAAAATTCTCTATCCCCTCATGATTCAATGGTTCTTTCACAATCGAAGTTTTATTTACTTCTACATTACGAATCAAATGAATTGCAAGAAAGCTACCTCCTGCAATGCAAACAAGAATAAAAATAATTAATATGATAAATCCTTTTTTCATCAAATCACCTCTTTCACTACTAGTTTATCACCACTACTTTGCTTTGTACAGTAGTATACTCAAAAAAAGAAGAATTACTCTTTAATTCTTCCCTTCTTAACATTTGGCAAAATGAAATGCTCATACATATACTTCCACAACACTTCACTACCCTCATGTGTTTTTTCATTTCGCTTTAATATCTTTTCAAGATGCACACCATTTTCAGCCCACATTCTTCCATCCGTCGCAGCATTCAACATAACAGGCTGAAAATTATCCATTACTCTGGCAAACTTAGCTTCGGGTGTTTTTCTTTCTTCAAATTCATTCCACAAATCAAATACTTTCTTTGCCTGATCTTCTGGCAATAAATTAAAAATGCGATTTGCAGCCATTGCCTCTCTTGTACTTTGTGTTTTCAAACCCTGACTATCATATGCATAGGTATCCCCTGCATCAATTTCCACAAGATCATGAATCAACAACATGGAAATTGTTTTTAATACATCAATTTTTTCATTGGCATATTCACTCAAAAATACTGTCATAATAGCCATATGCCAAGCATGTTGAGCATCATCCTCAAAGTCTTTCCCATTGCTTTGAAGTGTCTTTCTTTTGATTTGTTTTTCTTTATCAATTTCCAAAATAAACTGCATCTGTTTTTCAATTCGTTCCATACCATCACCAACACCATTTTAACATACAAAAAGGCCCGGATTCACTCAGGCCTAATCTATTACGTCAACTTTGAAATCATTAGTGAACTTGAGGAAGGAGCAAAATACGATTTCCATTGACGCAAACCTTCTTAAAACTTCCTTTCGAAGCCAATGAAATTATATCACCATTTGCAACTGTTTACAATATGATTGTAAATATTTTACATTTTCATGAAAGCATAAACATATAAAATATTACACAAGATATCACACTTGCCAAAACAACACCAATTACAGGTAACTTCTTTAAAGCTGCGATAACCGCTACAACACTTGCTATAATGCCAATCCACATATTCTTATCTACATATAATATAGCTGGAAAAATCAAGGATGCCATGGCCGTATAAGGAATCAATTGCAAGAATATATTAACCTTTCCAGATACTTGAATCTTATCCATGAACAAAGCTGGCAACATTCTAGATATATATGTTGGTAAACAAAAAAAGAAGAAACAGTATAAAACTATTTCTCTTCTTCCTTCTTCTTAAACATTTCACTAAATACGCCTAACGCATAGAATAGCACACTAAAGCAGATGCTTTCATAACACGTTGTAATCATGTACAAAACCAAATTCACTACACTTAAGTTTGTACTGTAATATGAAGTAAACGTATTATAGGCTTGGATTGCCGCATAACACGTATAAGCTAATGATAAAACGGCAAAAACATATAATAGAATTGTTAATGCATTCTTATTTTTCATTTGAAATACCCCCTTTAAATAATGTACTAATTAAACCACTATTTTCGTATTTATACAAACAAAAATTCTTTCAGTTTATTTTAAGCAAACGCATCATACGTATCATCATCCTCACAAACAATTTGAATGACGCGCTTTCCATCCACTACAGTCGATACAATCTTATCTGGATATTCCATGGCATCCGAACGAATCGTTAATTCAATACCTTGGGATAACTGGAATTTTTTTGTACGTTTATTATTCAAGCTTTCGGGAACAACTTTAAATTCTGTATCAAAATTTTTACGTTCAGGAAGCGCTAGTAAACAATCTTTAATAACATCTTTCTCAATTTCTTCTTCACTAAAAGAATACGAATCAATTAAATTATCAATACACTGATTGTAGTTTAACTGCTGTGGTGTATTCATCACATTCTGTAATTCACTCGATAATTTTACATAATCCTTTTTAGAAACAGGTTCTACAGCACTCTTCAATTCATTATCCACGGCCTTAAATGCGGAATATGTATTTTTGGCATCATCCCTAGCTTCATCCAATTCTAAAAAAGAAACCGTCCAATATTTTGCCATAGTATCTGAATATGCCTTAACATCTTTAAATACAATATGCGAATTAATTTCATACATTGAAAATACAGCTGATTTCCACAATGATTTCTTATCTCCTGAAAATCCATACTTCTTTGATAAATCACTTCCATCATACCATTTTGAATGTTCCACTTTAGCAACCACAAATAAAAGTTCATCACTACTATTTTGTACCAAAGCCTGAATTAGACTTCCCTTTTTCACATTCGAACCCATGCGATAGATTTTTGCCTGTGCAAGTTTTTCACTCATCAAAAGCTTATCTGCAATACTATCTGTAAGAACTTCACATTTTTCTTGATTCAATGCCATTTGACGAATACACGAAACCACTTGTGTTTGTTCATCATGAATAATATACATTTTATTTTTCTCATTTGAGTTCGCATACTCAATATATTCTTTCACAAAACCTTGGAATTCTTCAGGCATCTCTTTTCTTTGTACTGTATCATTGTCTAAATCCAATATATGGAAGGATGTATATAAAATTGTCATAAAAAATTTACTCCTTTTTATCGCAAATATTATACAATAAGTGAAGGAGGTTTTAAAAATGAAAAGAAAATCGATACCTATTTTATTATTAACTGGCTATTTAGGAGCTGGCAAAACTACTTTATTAAATCACATTCTAAAAAATCAAGAAGGATATAAAGTTGCGATCATTGTCAATGATATTGGTGAAATCAATGTTGATCAAAAACTAATTGATAAAAATGCACAAATTCAAAAAGAAGACACAGACGTTGTAGGTCTTACCAATGGCTGTATTTGTTGCACACTAAAACTAGATCTTTTACAACAACTCTCAGCCTTAGCCTCATCCAATAAGTTTGATTACATCATTATTGAAGCTAGTGGTATTTGTGAACCTATCCCTATCGCACAAACTATCACAGCCGCCAATGAAACACTATATTCTAGAGGATTACCTGAATTATTTCACTTAGATAACATTATTTGTGTTGCCGATGCGGCAAGATTATCGAATGAATTCAATTGTGGTAAACACTTATTAGAACCAGTAGAAGATGAAGATTCGCTAGACTCTTTATTGATGCAGCAACTTGAATTCTGTAATACCGTTATCTTAAACAAAGCAGAAACGGTCAACGAAGATGAGAAAAATGAAATCAAGGCAGTCATTCATAAACTATGTAAAAATGCCGGAATCATTGAGGCTAGCTTTGGCCAAGTTGATTTAGAAGAGCTTTTAAACACACATAACTTTGATTATGAAAAAGCCCAAAATAACATTGGTTGGCTTCACGAAATCGAAGAGCATGAACACCATCACGATCACGAAGGTGAAGCTTTAGAATATGGAATTTCTACTTTTGTGTGGCAAACAAGAAAACCATTAGATTTAAAGAAATTCACAAATCTATTAAATAACTATCCGAATGTGATTCGTACCAAAGGCTATGTATGGTTTGATAACCAACCTGATTCTGCCTACTTATTTGAACAAGCTGGTAAATTAAATTCACTTACAGAAGACTCATTATGGATCGCATCAGCTCCAAAACAAGATCAAATAGATTTATTAAAAGCCAATCCTCAACTCGCTCAAAACTGGGATGAAGAGTATGGAGATCGAATCAATCAATTAGTCTTTATTGGAAAGAATATGAATGAAGAACAAATAAAAAGACAGTTCAATGACTGTCTTGCATAGGAGAAGAAATTCTCCTATTTTTTTATTAACTTTGAAAAGTTTTGATCCAAAATTCTTTCGACTTCAGAATACGATTGATTCTTTAACGAAGCCACCATAGTAATTTCATTTTTTAAAGCAACTATATAATCATCATTATCAATAGCCCATTTCACAGCTTCAATACCATCGGATTCCATAAGTAATTTGTCCATAGATACTTGTTTTACTAAATGCGTTACTTCCTCTTCTTTTCCAATTGAAGGACCAATCGTGAAATAAGATACCACTTCATCATATTCTTTGACATAATCCATACATCCATATTGTTTTAGTTCGTCTACTAAAAATTTACGAAATTCTTCTTTTTGTTTCCTTGTTTTTCGAATCTGATAGTGTTTAAGAACTTTACGGCTTATTTCATTCATTCTTTTTATCCTTTGAACCCTTTCATATTTTAGCCAGCATACTTCTTCCACCAGTTGAAATCAATTCATCGGCACCTCTTAAAATCATTTGTATATCTTCCTGTGGTAAATCTTTAATTTCTCCTGCATCAAGAATAACTGGCACTCTACGTACTTTTTTACTCATCCATTCTTTACCACTACATCATTACACGAATCAATCCACACAAAACTAAATGTCCTACATAGAACCAATAGAAGGACCATTTCATAAAAGTACTCTTTCCTCTTGTTCCATCATATAAAGACATAATTGGATAGACTAAAACAATTCCAAACTGCAACAAACCATAAACTACATCAATACATAGACAATAAACAAGAACATACATGGAAATATATAAGGCCATACCTAATACTTGTTTTTTTAAATTGCCTTGATTTTTATAAATGTGGTTTGTACAAAGAATTGGAAAGCATGACCAATCACTTGGAAATGCCAATAAACAAAGAATTAGAATACAACCTATCTTCTTTGCGTCTTTCCAATCTTGATCTTCTACCCATAAACCAATCACCGATAAGAATAGTGGCCATATAATACTTGTCTGATTTAATAAAGAATCCTTTAATGGAATCAAAGATATGCCAAAACAGAAGTTATACGCAAAGTGAGCGATAATTGAAAAAATCAATAATCTTTCTAAGTATTTCTTTAAACTATGCGTATGCGTATAACCTTCAACCACCATAAACCACATGATAGGAGCCGCTACTCTTCCAATTAAATGAATCAATAAAAGCCACCAGAATTTTTCATAATTCGGATAGAATGTAGTTGCGAAATGATCCATAAACATCGCAATGATCGCAATCATCTTGATTTGATTTCCATTTAACTTTTTTATCATTGAGTCACACCCTCTCCTACATTAGGTTCAAAGTGCGAATAAACAACATCTGCACCAAATAAAAGAAGTAAAACTAAACAGGCAGTAGATAATCTTTTATTTAAGTGTTCTTTTACCCAGTTATCAATTAATGGCGCAATCACATAGACAAAAGCCATACCACCAACACCAAACACCAATAAGCCTTCCGCACAAATTCTTCCATGAAGATTCAAGAAGTAGCCTGTATAATCCCACCATTTTTGACCATTATGCGTAAGCTCTAAAAAGAAACCAGTAAAGTATTCAATACATCCACAAAGAAGTACGGCCATACTAAATTCAACTTTGGGACGCATTCTAAATCGTTTTAATAAAAGCAGAATCAAAACACAGCCAAAACCATAAATAGGAATCCACGGACCATGTAAAACGCCGCGATTCACAAAACATCCATAGCTAATCATAGATAGACTCACTTCCCAGATCCATCCGACAAAACACATAAAGAAGAAACAGACTAAAATAGATGTTACTGTATAATTTCGATTTGGATGTAAAACACGAAGATTTGACTTCTTATACTCCTCTTCAATTGGAGATAGCCTTACTGGATAACATAATAAATACACTTCGGTAATCATAGTTTCAGCTTCCATTTTATTATAGGTATATCTTTCATATTGTTTTTCTTTTGAACTCAAATGAAAGATGATTCCAAAATTATCACACAAGAATTTTTTTACGCCCGTATACGCATTTTCTATTGGATTTTTCGCATTCAATGCCGCAATTACATCCGAATACGTATTACGCATCAAAGCACTGCTTGGTTTTTCAAATAAATACGTATCATTTAAGATAGCACTTTGAAATTCTTTTCTTCTTAGTGTATAAAATTCACTCATCACAGCCATACGATACATATTTGAATAAAATATAGCACTAATCCCAAATGTACAAACATCCAAAATGTACCATCCAGCCATTGAAAATTGCCATTTAAAACATTCAAACTTATGTCCCTTCATCATATTTCGAGATAAAGAGAGTGCATCTTTTAAAGATATTGTTGGATTTTCAGCCAAAATATAATCCACTAAAAAATAGACATAATAAAAGTAAACGCCTCCTATCACAGTAAAGTTCATAATTGTCAAAATAATAGATTTCACTAACTTCACAAACGCAACATGCATCTGTTTACGAATTCGCATTAAATAAACCAATCGATCAAGTGGAAGTTTTGCGTAAACTCTTCCTTCAAGAAACATACGTCGATTAATGACTGGCAATACATTCACAATATACACTCTATAGAACACAGATATGCATAAACCCATCACGACAAAACAAATACTCGCAATATCTTTTGAATGAACAATGGTCGATAAACCTAAAAACAGTGTCTTCACAAAGGATCCTGAAGTAATTCCATTTACGACATGTGCAAATACACCATTGGTTGTACCAAAGACGTCTTCAGGAAGTAAAAATGTCATCGACTTCACAAAAGAAGAGTGCATTAACAGGCCTGAAACACTCTTGGCATTATCTTGTTTTAAAAGGGATAAAGTCGAACTAAATTCACTTCCCATCAATACTGCTGCAAGACATAACACTAAATAGGTCGCGTAGTGTGTTTTTACATTTTTATGTGCATTTTTCTTAATTTCACTTAGTTTCATACTTAAATAATAGCATATCTATAGTAAAATATTTTCAAAAGAAAGAAGGAATTATAATGAATCCAATTATTCAAAGTTTATTTGACCGCAAGTCTTGTCGTATTTTTGAAGATAAAGAAATATCACAAGAAGACAAAACACTGATACTTCAAGCGGCTATGCAAGCCCCTAGTGCAGGAAATCAACAAATGTATACAATTATTGATGTACAAGATAAGAAACTGCTAGAAACACTATCTAAAACGTGTGATAATCAATCTTTTATTAATCAGGTTAAAATGGTTTTAATTTTCTGTGCTGATTTTCAAAAATGGTATGATTTGTTTAGCTATGAAAACTGCAATCCAAGAAAACCAGGCGTAGGCGATTTATTACTAGCCACAACAGATGCGACTATTGCCGCACAAAATGCAGTTGTAGCTGCCGAAAGTCTTGGGATTGGATCTTGTTACATTGGTGACATTCTAGAACAGCATGATTTACATAGAAAACTATTAAATCTAAGTGAATATGTAGTCCCTGTATGCATGTTAGTACTTGGATATCCTGCAAATGATCATTTTAAAAGACAAAAACCAAAGCGTTGTCAGTTAGAAGATATTGTTTGTGTCAATCAATATCATAGAAAAGACAAACAGGAATTAAAAAATATGTTTGATCATAAAGCTGGAAATAAAACATTAAATGAATGGGCAACAGCTTTCTGTAAACGAAAATACAATTCGGATTTTTCAAAAGAAATGACAAATTCTGTACAAAAATATATTGACCAATTTAAAAGTGAAGCCGATTAAGACTTCACTTATTAATTTCTAAAGCAGCATGATACGCATCTTTAAATGCATCTAAGGCAACACCTGCTTTCTTGCAGTCACCAACGATGTATGTAGGAATGTCTAAATTTGCATACATACTTGTATCATTTGCCTTTGATCCAACAGCCATAATGACACTATCATATGGATATTCTTTGCCACTGGCAACAACAACATGATCCTCAATTCGTTCTACAGTTGTACTTGTTTCAATTGTGATTGGCATTTGTGCCATCGCAAACTGCGCTGTAATTTGACGTAATGGACCTAGATCCTGTAAAGCTTTTTCTTTCATTTCTAAAATAGTGACTTTCTTTTGTCTGGCAGCCAAGAATTCTGCTGTTTCAAAACCAACAAGACCACCACCAATAATGACTACGTTTTCACCTGGTACTTCAACTTTTTCACTTAATACATCATGTGCAACAATGGCTCTTTCGCCACCTTCAATTGAAAGTACAAATGGACTCGATCCAATCGCAACAATGAGTGCATCCGGCTTAATTTCTTCTAGCATTTTCTTAGTAACAACAGTATTTAAGTGCACCTCAATTCCAGATTTTTGAACATCCAAAATCATTTTATTTACCGCATTTTTAAAATCTTTTTTAGCTGAAATAGCCCCGGCCAATAAGAATTGTCCACCAAGACTTTCACTCTTTTCAAATAAGATTGGTGTATTGCCTGTTTCTTTTAAATCTAGAGCTGCTTCCATACCTGCAATTCCGCCACCTAAGATGACAACTTTTTTAGAAACGGATCCAGGTTTTAAACCTAATGTTTCCTCTTCTAATAAGCCAGGATTTCGCATACAAGTAATGTGTTTAATCGCTGGATTATATAAGGATGCACAGAATGAGTCGTAGCAGCCTTGGTTACATCCAATACAATAGCGAATTTGATTGACTTTACCAGCTCTAGCCTTGTTACAGAAATTAGCGTCGGCAAGCTGAGCACGTGCCATGACAACTAAATCGGCCTTGTCATCTTCTAAGATTTTTTCGGCAAATTCAGGCGTATTGATACGTCCACATGGCATTGTCAACATACCTGTTTCTTTACGAATGCGAGCAGCATCTTCTACGTTAAATCCATTTTCAATATCCACTGGAGCCACTTCATATAATGTAGCTGCCGTTAAGATATTTCCACGACTAATATTTAATACATCCACGCCGAATTCTTTGGCATCCTTACAAAATTCAATCACTTCTTCAACCGTTAGTCCACCTTCTAACATGTCATCATGACAATCCACACGCATGAATAGTGGCATATCTTCTGGCATATTGGCACGAATCGATTTAATACATTCCAATGGGAATTTTTTACGATTTTCAAAAGAGCCACCCCACTCATCACTTCGATGGTTAATTCCACCTGAAAGCATAGAGTGTGGTAAATAGTTATGCGCACAATGGAATTCTAAACAATCAAATTCAGCTTCTACTGCACGTTTTGCGGCTTGTCCAAACTTATCTATTATATCGAGCAATCTTTCATTTGTGATAGCTGGCACTGTATATTGTGGACTTAATGGTAAGTCATTGGGTACTAAAATCTGAGCCGTTTGATCTGAAGCTACTGCTAATCCTCCTTGCCATAATTGAATGCAAGTTTTTCCTCCAGCTTCATGCACGGCATCATTTAATTTTTTAAATCCTGCAATGTATTTGTCCTCGGCAATCGACAAGAATCCAAAAGGTGCACTCGGGGCATCCACACTTGTAACTTCAATTGTATTTAATCCGTTACCACCTTTTGCACGAGCCACATGATACGCAATCAGCTTATCTGTAACACTCTTTCCATCTTCACTTTCCGCACTTTCATGTGTTCCCATCGCAGACATGACAACACGATTTCTTAATTCCATACCACGTATTTGTATGGGTTCAAACAATTTGTCAAACATTTGATTCTCCTCCTTTTCGTATGTTAACTTCTTATTTTATTATACTTCAATTGTTAGCGGTTTCACATATATAAAAGAAAAAGAGCTGTCATTCTTTGACAACTCGTACAGTTTCAATACCATAATATTTCATGACTTCAATAGAAGACTCACTAATCACTTCACCTGGAATCACTGGAAGAATCGCAGGAGGACAAGATACAGTCACACTGGAGCATACTTGTCCTAATGATTTAGATACATCCAATGTTATGCTTGACGAAAATAAAGCTTGACGCACATTCATGGCTTTTTTAGATTGTTCTAATTTTGGTGGTTTATTTATTAAAATAGGTTTTCTATCAATTCCACATAAACATGTCTCTAATCGTTTTAAGTCATCCTTCGTATTATATGGAGATGGCATTAATACAATATAGTCTGAATCATAAAATTCAGGATAGATATCACATTCCATTAAAAGATTTGCGATTTCATTTCCAGTATAGCCAAACTCTTTCGTTGAAATCGTAATCTTCATAGGTTCACCAAAAAGAATCGTATATCCATGTTGAGTCAAAGTATTCTTTAATCCATCAACTCTTTGAATACATTCAGACAAAGAGTTTCTAAACGTAGTATCCAACACCTCATTTGCCGCATCTAAAGATGCCATAATCAAATAGGATGGGCTTGTAGAAGAAAAGTATTCCATAAAATGTTTAACGTTATTTTTCCATACTTGATTCAAAGACTCACTTAAGTGAAGATAAGCTCCCCCTGTAAGTACAGGTAGTGTTTTATGGGCCGAATCACAACATAGATCAGCTCCTAAATCAATAGGATGTAAAGACGGTTCTAAAAAACGAAGGTACGCACCATGCGCATTATCGATGGCGAGTAGTACATTATGTTTTTTACATACGCTAGCTAAAGACTTAATATCCAAAAGATTTCCTAAATAGTCTGGATTTGTCAGATATACAGCCGTAGGATGACTTTCAATAATTGCCTTTTCTAAATCCTCTGCATGTATCTTACAAGATAAATAATCACTATTTCCATATAACCATTCAATCTCAAAATCCAATAGTGCAGCCGCATGAATAAAACTTCGATGCGCATTTCTTCCTGCAAGAATTTTAGGCGTCTTGCCTTTACTTTTGGCATCTTGGCATAATATCGTGCACATCGTTTGAATGCATAAAGTAGAGCCTTGGGTTGAATAATAGGTTGGACAGCCAAATAAAGAGGAAGCATTTTGTTCACTTTCCTTAATGATTCCTTCTGCCGCAAACAACTCATCGGCTCCATAAATTTCTGTAAGATCCATTCCTTCAAAACCAAGAATGCCAGCACCTTTATGGCCTGGCATATGCATTCTTACAGGTGATTTTTCTTGATACGATTTTAGAAAACTAACAATCGGCGTCTTCATGATTATTTTCTTTCATATCACGAATAATGGCTACGGCAAGGGCACACTCTAGTCGTTTACAGAATAGTTCACAACCCTCTTTATATACACCTTTGACAGATCCTGTCGCATGGTATGCATTGGCTGCACATCCTCCAGAACAATAAAGTCTTGCCCAGCAATCTGCACATTCTTTACGTGCATATACGTTACATGATGCAAATTCATCCTGGACCTTTTTGTTTGTGACACCCGTATAAATGTCTCCTAATTTAAAGGCTTCTTCTCCTACAAATTGGTGACAAGGATATAAATCTCCCCATGGTGTTACAGCCATATATTCAGTTCCTGAACCACATCCTGAAATACGTTTATAAATACATGGTCCACCTTTTAAATCAATCATATAGTGATAGAAAGTAAATGGATCTTTCTTCTCATCATATTCCAACATCAATTTAGCTAAATCTTCATATTGTTTCATAACAACTTCACGATCGGCTTCTGTAAG
Organism: Holdemanella sp. MSK.7.32; assembly: GCF_024460475.1. Lineage (GTDB taxonomy): Bacteria > Bacillota_I > Bacilli_A > Erysipelotrichales > Erysipelotrichaceae > Holdemanella. Next base: position 22,877 of record NZ_JANFYN010000027.1, read on the forward strand.
TGCTGCAGGATCATCCGATTTGGCAACAACAGGTTCCATACTTAATTCTCTAAAACCTAAATCTAACATTTGTTGCACATCTTTTAAGAAGTCTGGATTGGCATGAGTAAAAGTACCACGCATATAGTAATTTTTACCTTCACGAGCCTTTACTAACTTTTGGAATTTAGGAACGATTGTATCAAAACTTCCCTTACCAGAATAATCCACACGATAACGGTCATGCACTTCTTTACGTCCATCTAAGCTTAACACAACATTGCTCATTTCTTTGTTCGCAAATTCAATTACGTCATCATCAATCAACATACCATTTGTCGTTAATGTAAAACGGAAATTCTTTCCAGCTTCTTTTTCAATACTACGAGCATACTCCACCAATTGTTTAACCACATCAAAGTTCATTAGTGGTTCTCCACCAAAGAAATCCACTTCTAAGTTTCTGCGTGTTCCTGAATTTTCCACCAAGAAATCAAGAGCACGTTTTCCCGTTTCAAAACTCATCAATGCACGATCTCCATGGTATTTTCCTTGGCTGGCAAAACAATACGAGCAATTCAAGTTACAAGTATGGGCAATATGAAGACATAAAGCTTTAATGACACCACTTGTCTTAGCCTTTAACTGGCCTGCCATTGGCTCATATGTATCTTCACTAAATAAACGACCTTGTTCTTTTAATTCTGTAATTTGGTCGTAACATTCTTCTAATTCAGATGTTTCAACACTAGGATATTTCTCCTTCATTTCTAAAACCAAGGTGTTTTTATCTTTATCTAAAAATTCAGCAATCATATCATAAGCAATTTCATCTACCACATGAATGCTTCCTGAACAAATATCCAATACAATATTCTGATTAAACATTTTATATTGATGAATCATGTATTTTTCCTCCCTCAAATTTAAAAAATGCTGCCTTAAAGGCGGCATTAAAAATGCCGAATCACTTCGGCATTTCTTAATTACTTACTTTCTTTATTATTTTCGCAAGCTTGGTTCGCGATTCCGCAGCTAGTTTTACAAGCTGATTGGCAAGAAGTTTGGCATTCTCCACATCCACCATTTTTTGCGCTTTCACACAAGTTACGAGTATCTACTGTATTAATATGTTTCATGATTATATACCCCCATATAAATTCCCTTTTATTTTAACACGCCAACCAAAGAATATCAAATTAAAAAGGCATTCCGAAGAATACCTTTTTAAACTATTTAGAACTTTCTTCCTTAGTACGGAATACGTAACGACTAGTTACTGTAGCACCTTCTGGAGCACCAGAGTATGAAGCATATTCTTTATTCATAGCTTTGATTTCATCCATTACACTTTGTAATGTTTCAAGTTCTCCAACACCTAAATCAACCTTTTCTTTTAATTGATCCAATCCTTCAGACTTGAATTGTTCATTACCCTCATACAATTGTTTAGCACCTGAATTCAATGTTTCAAATGCCTTACCTAATGTATCTAATCCATCAGCCATTTCATTGAATGTGCCACTCTGTCCAGCTAATGTTCCTGTAGCATCTGATAATGCACTAGCACCACCATTTAATGTAGCACTATTTGAAGATAATGTTTTACTTCCCTCAGCTACTTGAGTAATACCAGCTTGAGATTTCTTTTGAAGTTGAGTTAATCCAGCATTTACTTGTTGAACACCACCTAAGATTCCTTCAGAACCTGCAGATAATTTCTTAATAGCAGCTTGTAAACCAGTCACTAACTCTTTGAAGTTTTTAACATTCTTCACTTTTTCTGTACTTGGATCTGTATATTGATTTAACAATTTATTCATATCAGATAAAGTCTTCTCGGCTTCATTTAAATCATTCTTCAATCCACCGTTGCCATCTTCTCCCACTAATACTTTTTGTGCATCAGACAACTTCGTATTCATAGCCGTTAATTTGTCATCTAATCCCTTCAAAGTTTCTGTGATGTTATTCGCGTCTTTTACTAATTTATCTGAACTTAAACTCTTCAAATCATCCTTCAAAGTTAAACTGCTTGCATCTATTGTTTGAATCCATTGATTATTTTCAGGTACAGTAATAGGTTGATTTGTTAATTTGGACTTTGCACTTTCGATAGCAGCTTTTGTTGATTCATCTAAACCCTTAGTACTTGCAGCCGCATCTAATGCTGCATTTGCTGTTGAATAAGCACTAGAAATTTCACTATTTACTGCACTTACTTTATCGTTGATTTGTGTATTTACGCCACTAATTTTTGAATTAATTTCACTTACTTTATTTTTAATTTCAGTGTTTTTATCGGCAATATTTGTATTATTTTCTTTAACTGTCGTTTGTAAATCAGCTACATCTTTAGCTACGGCTGCAATTTGACTAGCTAAAGTTGTATCTTTCTGTAAAGCAGTTAATGTATCAGATGCATCTGTAAGACTTTTACTTAAACCGCCTAATGTCGCACTATCATCAGTGATAGTTTTTTGCATACCTGCTAATGTTGACATAGCGCCTTGTATTTGAGTCTGCATAGTATCTAGTTCAGTTGGAGTTAATGTGTTTACTTGTGCTTCTAATTGTTTTAAACCTTCATTCAACGCTGTTGCACCATCTAATAAATTAGTTTTTCCTTGACCTAAATTGCCTGAAACTCCATTTTGAATTTGAGATACACCTTGAGGAATTCCATATAATTGTTGGCTTCCTGCAGCTAAAGTATCCACACCATTTGTATAAGCTGTTAATCCTGTTTGTAAGGCTTTAACACCATCATTTAATTGGATAGCACCTGCAGATAATTGTCTTACTTGATCAGATGAACCTGTTAATGGAGCAGCTTGTTCTTTTAATTGAGTTGTTCCATCATACAATTGTTTTGATCCATCGATCAATTGATTGTCAGCTTCAATTAATTGATCAATTCCATCTGTTAATTCAGATACGGAACCAATTTCACCTAATTCTTGATTCAAATCAATTTCATTTGTCATACCAACCATGATAGATCCTAAATCAAAATCATTGACATCCGCTTCTACTGTTACATCATCACTGATTCCTAATTGATTGTTTACTTTGTCTAAACCTGCAGATTTTAATGTTTCATTCAAGCCTGGAATATTCGCAAATGCCAACATTTCATTTGTTCCATCATTTACAATCTTACCAGATTCACACTTCACATTTGAGAACTTACCAGTACTCATATTCAACATACCACCAGCTAAATAACTAGGGTGAATTACGATTGATTTGCCATTGATATTTTTTACTTGTGAATAGTTATTTGTGAAAGAAATCATTAATTTTAAATGACCAGACTTACCTTCCATATCTTTTGCAGACATTTCTTGGCCATCTAATTCATAACGAATTTTAACAGACACAGGAAGTTGTTTTGTGGCTGTTCCTTCATAATACACATCATTACCGTTCGCATTCCATGTATATGTATTTCCGTCTTTTGAAGGTTTTTCATTTGATTTAATGTTCTTAACATCTGTTAAGTTTAAAGTTTCTTTAATATTATTAATTCCATCCTCATCATGTAACCAGCTAGATACGATTGTATCGCTGATGGAACCATCTGAGTTTAATACAGAATAAACAGTTTCTGTTTTTTCTGTAGGATTTTCATCATTACTTTGCGCAAATACAGTCACAGGCATCATACTTCCTGCCATAACTGCACTCAACAATACACTACCAACTACTTTTACTGTATGATTTAAATTCATATTTATTCTCCTTTCGCTTCCATGTTTGATTCTGGCCAATTCTTTGTCGTCTTTTCAATGAACTTGTGGCAGAAAATCAACAATGAAGGCAATACTAATAAGATACTTACGACTGAAATTAATGCACCACGCGCTAATAAGATAACTAATGATTTAATTAAATCCATCTTAGCTACAAAGCTTACACCGATACATGCGGCAAAGAATGAGAATCCACTTGTCATAATGGAAACACTCGATTTTTCCATCGCAATCAAAGCCGCTTCCTTAACCTTCTTACCATGCGATAATTCTTCTTTAAAACGCGTTGTCATTAAGATGGCATAGTCTACTGTGGCACCCAATTGAATAGTTCCGATAACCATACTTGCGATAAATGGAAGTGTAGTTCCTGTAAAGAATGGAATACCCATATTGATTGTGATCGCAAATTCAATGGTTAGTACTAAAATGACTGGAAGTGCAAATGATTTAAATGTTAAGGCAACAATGATAAAGATCATAATGACAGATAATACGTTAACCATCGCAAAGTCTGTATTTGTTGTTGTGATCAAATCACGTGTCATACTTCCTTCTCCACCAATCATACCCTTCTTATCATATTTATGAATGATGGTATCCATTTTATCTAACTGTGTATTTAATTCATCGGTTGCAGCTTTATAATCACTGTTCACAACAATTAATTTCTTTCCACCATTTTGGAAAATATCCTTTACTACACTTGGAGTAAAGTTGGATGCAAGTCCTGGACCCACAAATTCTTCATACGCTAATACGTTATGAACTCCTTTTAAATCTTTGATTTCAGAACACATATTCTGAATTTCATTCGTTGTTAATTTATCATCCACTAAAACGAAATGTGTTGTTGTCATATCAAATTTATCTTTTAACTGATTTGTACCAATGATACTCGCAAAATCACCTGGCATACCAGAAATCAAATCATAATAGATATTTGTATGTGCCTGACCATATCCAAATGGAATGAAAATCAATACGAAGGCAACAAGAATTTTCTTATAATGTCTAATGACAAAACGAGGAACTTTATGTAACTCATTCAAAATTGTTTTATGTTTGTACTTTTCAATCGTCTTATCAAAGAACATCAACAAGCTTGGCAAAATGAAGATAGTTGATAATACACCAAGAACTACACCTTTCGCCATGACAATACCAATATCTCTACCTAGTGTTAACTGCATTACACACAAGGCAACGAAACCTGCAATTGTTGTGATTGAACTTGAAGTAATTGAAGTAAACGTAGCTTTGATAGCCTTTGCCATAGCCTCTTCATTTGGAAGTTTTTGTTTTTCTTCTTGATATCTATGTAATAAGAAGATGGAATAATCCAATGTTACAGCTAACTGTAATACAACGGCCAAAGCCTTTGTGATATAACTAATTTCACCTAAGAATACGTTTGTACCAAAGTTATAAACGATTGGGAAAATCATTCCTAACATAAATACAACTGGAGCAATCGTGCTCTCTAATCCTAAGAATAATACGATCATACATAATACAACCGCAATGCCTGCATAAATTGGCGTATCGTGTTCTGTTTGATCTTTAGTATCTTCACTGATGGCTGAAATACCACCTAAGTAACAATCATCTTTTGTATATTTTTTTATTTTACTAATCGCATTCATTGTACGCATTGACGATGTTGGCTCTTTAAATGTAACAATCATCATTGTACTGTCACCAGAATATAACATATCCTGAATGCTTTCTGGAATTGCCTGTTTTGGAACTGAAATATCTAATACATCATCTCTCCAAATACATTTTTCAACTCCATCAATTTTATTGATCTCTTCCTTAATTTTTGCGGCCTCTTGATCTGATTTATTGTTGACAACCAAGAAATCTACACTCGATAAGTTAAAATCATCTCCAAGAATCTTTTGTGTTTTCATAGATTCTGAAGTCGAAGGTAAATAAGATAATAAATCGTAATTAATATTTGTATTGAAATAACCAATTGCACTTGGAATCAAAAGAACAATGGCCACAGCCAAAATCATATTACGATATTTAACTATCCATTTTGACATCTTATCCATATCGAATCACCTTTTTTTCTATCCTTTCCTTTACTACGTGAAGAGTATAGTACCAAACTGACCGCTAGTCAATATTTTTGTTTTATTTTTTTAAAATTCCAAATATACAATTGTTTTAATATGTTCAATCGGTCATTTTTATTTGTTTTTTCTAAATTATTGTTTATAATAAGGATGGTGATACGCATGAAAAGTAAGATAATTGAAAACAAGAAAATAAAAGAAAACAACCTCTTACAGGCTGCCTTTAATCTATTCACAAAAGAAGACATTACGAATGTCTCTGTTAATGATATTGTAAAAAACGCAGGAGTCGCAAAAGGAACATTCTATCTTTATTTCAAAGATAAATACCAAATACGCGATATTCTAATTCAAAAAGAAGCACATCGCCTTTTTGAAGAAGCCCACAAACAATTAGAAAAAAACGATATTCGTAATTTTGAAGACTCTGTTATCTTCTTGATTAATCAAGTATTGATTCGACTAGAAAACAATCCATTGATTTTAAAATTCGTTGAAAGAAACCTATCTTGGGGCGTGTTCCATGCCCAATTAAATACGGCTATTGATAATGATAGTTTCAACCTTATAAAAGGGTTTAATGAAATCGCAACCGCAAATGGATATGAATTTGAAAATTCAGAAGTCATACTTTACTTAATTGTAGAATTAACAGGAAGTACTTGCTACAACAGTATTCTTCACAGTCAACCCCTTCCTATCGAAGAATATAAACCCATTCTTTTCGATTCCATTCGAGCTATTCTTTCCCAAGGAAAGAAAAAAAGCTAGGACAAACCTAGCGTACAATAATATAAATCATATAAATGACATATACGAGGATCATAAAGATCCCCTTTTTTCTTGTCATTGTATCTCCCTTTTTCGCAATACCATAAAT
>NZ_JANFYN010000028.1 GCF_024460475.1 Holdemanella sp. MSK.7.32
ATGGTGGGGACGGTGGGACTTGAACCCACACGGGATTTCTCCCAACGGATTTTAAGTCCGTTGCGTCTGCCTATTCCGCCACGACCCCATGTAATTGGAGGTTCCGATCAGATTTGAACTGATGATCACAGAGTTGCAGTCTATTGCCTTACCACTTGGCTACGGAACCGTAACTTGCTGATTGTAAATAAACGATGGTGGGGACGGTGGGACTTGAACCCACACGGGATTTCTCCCAACGGATTTTAAGTCCGTTGCGTCTGCCTATTCCGCCACGACCCCATTTATGGAGGTTCCGATCAGATTTGAACTGATGATCACAGAGTTGCAGTCTATTGCCTTACCACTTGGCTACGGAACCATTTCGTTAACTGCCCATATATAATACCTCAACGTAAAATAAAAAGCAAGAAAAAAATTAATTTTTTTTACATTTTTTTAAATATCGTACATTTCCTATTTTTGGTTGAACTTATTTGACAAATGCCCTATCATTAAATTGTCAGTGAACAAGAGGTATTAATTTATATGCAACACATTATTCATCAGCTTCAAAAAGAAAAGAAGTTAAGACTATTGACGTCAACCATTATGATTGTATTTAGTGCTTTTATGCAATGTTATATCATGAATGTATTTATGGCACCATGCAATTTGATTTCAGGAGGATTTACCGGACTTGCTCTATTAATCAATAAAGTCTGTGCTCTAGTAAACATTAACTTTCCTACTCAAGTTGGAATCATCGCTTTAAATGTTCCTGCAGCCATCCTATGCTACAAACACATCTCACCAAGATTCACATTTTTAAGTTGTGTACAATTCTTTCTAGTATCTTTCTTTATTTCTATCTTCCATTTTGAACCCTTCTTTACAGATCAAATCTTAAACGTTCTATTTGGAGGATTCTTATGGGGCTTCTCCATTTCCCTATCCCTAAGGGCTGGAGGATCTACCGGAGGAACGGATTTCATTGCCCAATACGTTTCTAGTAAGATTCATAGAGGTATTTGGGATTATGTATTTTTCTATAACTGTGCTATGATCATTGTCTTTGGATACTTATGTGGTTGGATCTATGCAGGATATTCCATCCTATTCCAATTCTTATCTACAAAAACAATTTCTTCTTTATATCAACGCTACGCACAAATTACCGTTGAATTTACGACAAATGATCCAGACCCCATCATTGATGCCTTTATGGCCACTTGTCGCCATGGTATGAGCGTATTTGAATGTTATGGTGCATACAGTCATCGTAAGTATTATGTATGTAAAGCCGTTATTTCTACTTATGAATTAAGAGACGTTGTCGATAACGTAAGAAAGGTCGATCCTAAAGTATTGATCAATACATACAATACTGTAAACTTCTACGGAAACTTCTATCAAAAACCTTTGGAGTAGTATTACACTACTCCATTTTCATTATTTAATTTATTTGTTCAATAGATAATAGCAGAATGTTTTAACACCAAATTACTAAACTGTGGTTTTTGTAGCACGTGTCAAAGTTGCTATCAACTTAACAATCGTTGCATGATTTTTCTTCGTATCATTATAATTGTTTACATTCAAATAAGAAACGTAATTGTGATATGATACGTATTGCATATGCGGTTCTTTGATCGTGCTGGGGTGTTCCATCACGCCGTCTGAGTTCATGAGAATCTATCATATTTTCACACCTCCTGTGCTATTTTGATAGCATAAATCGACAAGAAAATCGTGTAAATGCACTATAGTGCAAAAACTTTTTATAATCGACTAATTGCAGCCCACAGCTATCATAGACTGAAGTGCCATTATCATTGCCATAGCGGATAGCACGGTCAAGCACCATGATTGTCGCCACGGCACCGTCGATTTCTCTGTAGATTTCTCTTTGTACATCTTGATGTTCCCGGTCGCGGTGATGAGAAAATATAGCAGCTGTATTCGTGCGTTGCCGGAGTCTTTCGTCATGACATCAAAGAGCTTGCGGTGAGGAGTAGTCAGTTAAGACATCACTTCAATATACCAAAGTCTTTTTGATAGTTTAGCTTAAAATATTATATGATCTTTTCTGTCTATCAACATTACATTGTATTTTATAAATTTAGTAATAAAATCAAAATAATAAGAATCCAGAATATAGAATAAAACAATCGATAGGATTTATAATCTTTGTTCTTTATACCACTGTAGATATTAAAAACTGATACTAAGAAAATAGCAGGGAGTATTCCATAAGCATATACTTTAAAGTATTGCTTGAAACATACGTTCATTATAAACGCAGCACCAATTAAAATATCCATTATTAGATTAAGAATATCCATAACATTCAGTCCTCTAGATATGATAAATCTATTCCTTTCTTTAGGATAATTATATCAAATTAAACAGTCAATTCTGCATTAAAAAAAGATGTATCCATTACGAATACATCTATTTATTATTTCGATTTCCCATGCCAATCAATTGTAAGATTCTTAAGAAAATATTCAAGAAATCCAAATACAATTGTAAAGCCATGAAGATGGCGATCTTATCTTGTGCTACGACTGAACCATCCGATTGAATCAATAAACGATTCATTCTTTGTACATCCCAAACTGTGATGCCTGTAAAAATCAATAGAGTAAGGATAGAAAGCAAGCGAACATCCATACTAACTCTAAATAACATCATAAAGCATTGTGTAATAATCAATACAAATAGTCCAATCATACATAATGAGCCAAAGCTAGTAAAATCTTTTTTAGATGTTGTACCAATAACAGCTAAACTAATAAAGTAAACTGCACTGACTAGAAAAGCAGTACCAATTGTAGCTACATCATATACATAGCCAATCGAAGTAAGTGAAACACCCATACAGATGGCATAAAGCACTAACATGACTTTCATACCTGTACTGGATGTAGATCTTGCCATAGAAACACCAAAGGCAATGGACAAGATAAATGGTGCAATCACAAACAACATGAATAGAAATGGCATGGTACTCAATAAAATCAATAAAGCATTTGTGGCATATAAACCATAAGATACAATTGCCGTGATGGATAAGGCAATAGCCATCCATGCATAAGACTTCAACAAAGCACTTTTTAAAGTGCTTGTTGAGTAATAATTCATTGAATCGTTGTTAAACATATTAATCCTTTTTCTGGATAAATTCTAATAATTGCTGAGCAGCAATATTTAAACCTTTACGGTTTGATTTATCGAATCCTAAGTGCGTATAGATTTCACCAACAAATACTCCGTTGTCTTCTAGAGCCTGGAACATTGTGTCGATGATTGGTTCACAAAGCTCTTGTTTTTGCATAGGACCAAATGGGTTTGCGAAGTAAGTTGTTGAAATACCAACTTCATGCGTTGTACCCAAAGCCATACGCTTACCTAACTTACAAGTATCTTTTACTTCTTGAACAGATAATTTCTTTAGACCAAATTCATTTGTGTAGTTGTTTGCGTACGCAAATAAATCAATTTTGTGGTTGTGAACAACAACACGATATGGAGCAGCAGGCTGAATCATACGTGAGTTTGGATTTTCTGGAGCCATGAAAATTGAACGGTCCATGTCACGATATGGAGTACCTGGATCCAAGTCATCTAGACGAATGAAGGCACCAATTTCAGTTCCCTGACCATATGGAACGCCATCTTCTAAGTGAATTGTTCCCATATCATCAAATACAACTTCTACTTCACGAATCATATCTCCAGCAGCTGCCTTTAATGCTTCAATGGATTCAGATTTACCAGCACCACTATCACCCATCAACATGATACCTTTCTTAGTTCCATCCTTCAAATAGATGTTTACGAAAGCACCATGGATTGGTAACCAACCTTTTTTCATCTGTGCCAAGTTGTGTAATGTTAAACACATTTTCTTTAAATATCCAAAGTATTCGATACGAGGATTATCACTAATGCATCCTACCCAAATATCATTGGCCTCATCATAATAGAAGTTTGTAGCATCATTTCCATCGTCATTACCAAAAATAACAACAAGATCTGGTTTTTGCGCACTCTCTTCTTTTGTAGCTAATTCAAACAAGTTAGCCATACTCAATGCACTAGACATATATTTTGAGTTGAAGTATACGAAACATAATAAAGATCCAACCTTACAAGGATAACAGAACCAGTTTGATTCTCCCTTTTTGAAATATGTCATTGGCTGTGTATCTATTTCAGTAAACATACCTGTACGTTTACTTGATTTTGGATGCAAAATCATTGGAGTTCTTAACATAACTGTATCGATCATTGGAATATCTTGTAATGCAGCATATTCATCAGCCCATACTTTATCCAAAGTATGAATAGAGAAACATGCATTTGTTCCAGCCTGAACCTGACGATATACTAAGTTTGGTCTTCCCATTAATTTTTCTTCAAACAAACGATATGTACGAAGTAATAAATCATTTGAAGCTGAGTCAAATGCCACTAATGTATTAATACCAAAATCCGTTGAATTATCACTCTTCATATATCCAAAACGTTGTAAAGAACGCCAATTACGATACATCTCTTCAATAACATCTAAAGTTGCATCTTTATCTGAAAGATAATATTCATCTTTTAATTCTTCGCAAGTAAAGATTGACAATAAACGTAAGAAGTGACAGAAATCACAAGAAGCTTCTTTTGAATTCAATTCACCATTCTTTGTCAAATACGCGTACATGTTCGCATTATCTGTTTCTTGATATTCAATGAAATATTGAACGAATTTTGCGAACGTTTGAGATTTTAATAAAACCTCACGACTCTTTGGATATGCCAAATTATAGTTGATAATAACCTGGTTGTTAAAAATTTCAATTTTATTTTGCATAATTACACTCCTTTAACTATGACTAATATACATGAAAATTGCATGAAAGTAAATGTGAAACTAAATTATTTGTTTATAGCTCAAGTACAAGCGTTTACATGGCGAAAACTTTTTCGATTTCAGAATAAACATCCTCAATCGCAATTTCAGTCTTTTCACCCGTATAACGATCTGTCCACTCAAGCTTACCCTCTTTAATACCACGACCCACAGTAATACGATAAGGAACCCCAATCAATTCCATATCTTTAAATTTAACGCCTGGACGCTCATTACGATCATCCAAAATAACATCGAATTTGTGTTCTTTACAGAATTCATATAGATCATTGGCAATCTTAACTTGTTCTTCATCCTTTAAAGATACTGGAACAATCGCAAGTCTAAATGGTGCAATTTCAACTGGCCATTTAATACCAAAATCATCATGGTGCTGATCAGCAACGGCTGCCATACATCTTTCTAATCCAATACCATAGCTTCCCATCCAAACTGGCTGTAATTGGTTATTGGCATCTGTATAGTATAGATTCATACTCTTAGAATATTTTGTACCCAATTTAAATAAGTTACCCACTTCAATACCATGTTGGAAAGTTAACTTCTTACCACACTTAGGACAAATATCCCCTTCTTTAACCTGACAAAGATCTGCCACTTCAACAGGCTCGAAATCTTTACAATTTACATTCTTAATGTGACGATCCGATTGGTTAGCACCAACAATGAAGTTTTTCATATGTTTGATTTGACGATCCATATATACAGGACAATCAATGCCGACTGGGCCCGCAAAACCAACACGAGCATGTGTTACCTTTTCAACTTCTTCAAAGCTAGCCATTTCCATTTCATTAGCGCCCAATAATTTCAATGCCTTTGTTTCATTTAATTCACGATCACCAGGAATACAGAATGCGATTACCTTTCCATCTACGTTATATAGTAATGTTTTAACGAAATCACTTTCCTTCTTACCAAAGAAAGCAGCCACTTCTTCAATTGTTTTTGCGTTTGGCGTATCAACAACTTCCATAGTAAGTTCTTCTTCACTAGAATCTTGCATAGTATCTACTACTTCAGTGATTTCTAAATTACTCGAATAGTCACAACCAACACATCCAACAACAACGTCTTCACCAATACTTGATAGAGCCTGATATTCTTCTGATAATAAACCACCCATAGCTCCTGTATCTGCTTTAACAATCTTATATTCCAATCCTAAACGATCCATGATACGGCAATATGCATCATACATTTTGTTGTAGGCTACATCCAATCCAGCTTCATCCACATCAAATGTGTACGCATCCTTCATGATGAATTCACGAACACGAATCAATCCATAACGAGGACGAGTTTCATCACGATATTTCGTTTGAATCTGATATAAGTTATAAGGGAAATCCTTATAAGACTTTCCATCCATACTACTAGCTACTGCAAACAATTCTTCATGTGTTGGACCCAAAACATAACGCTTATTATAACGATCACTCAATGAAAACATATTTGAACCAAATGCTTCACGGCGACCCGATTGTACATATACATCTTCTGGAATCAATGCTGGCATCAACAATTCTTGTGCATCTTTCGCATCCATTTCTTCACGAATAATATTTTCAACTTTAGAAAGAACCTTCTTTCCCATAGGCATGATCATATAGATTCCGTTTGAACATTTTTTGATCATTCCAGCACGCACCAACAAATTACTTGATACGCTATCTTCATCTTTCGCATTTTCTCTTAATGTATAAAAGAAACTCTGACTTAATTTCATCTTACTTACCTCTTCCACTATCTAATTTTACGAATCATCGCATCGACTTCAATAGGCCCAGACCATTTTGTATGTACGATCTGCATTGGCTTATTACAAACCTCTAATACATTTTCTTCACTATCATACACATCCCCAACATGTACAATCGTACTTAAAATGTGAGGACCAAATATTTCTAAATCCTGATTTGGCATGAAATGATTCTTTACTTGTAAAGTCGCCATCTGACTTTCTTTATCATAATCCTGTACAATGGCTACATATTCCTGCGTTACTGTTTCATCATGATCTTGATACAACTGTACCTTATATCCAGGAAGACCATTATAGAAGCCTGGCCCTGTCGGTCGGTTCTCTGCCTTGGCAATTTCCTTTTTCACACGCTCAATGATTTCAACATCCGCATGCCCATGCTCATAAATATAATCAATCAACATACGATAGCTAGAAACAACCGTAGCTAAATAATAAGCACTTTTCATACGTCCTTCAATTTTCAAAGACGCTACACCCATATGAATGAAATCCTCAATATAATCCACTGCCTGCAAATCCTTTGAAGACATGGAGAATAAATTCGTCGGATCACTTAATTCTGTTTGCCCATCCATTAAATGATATTTCCAACGACAACTCTGCGCACACCCACCACGATTCGCATCACGAAGCGTCATATGATTACTCAAAACACATCGTCCTGAAAAAGAAATGCACATGCCTCCATGAATAAAGACTTCGATAGGAAGAATATTCTCTTCACAAATCGAACGAATATCATCCATTTGACATTCTCTGGCAAGAACAACACGGTCCATACCCTTTTCTTTCCAGAATCTTGCAGCACTTGAATTTGTAGAAGAATGCTGCGTTGATACATGCACTTCAAACGTACATCCAAGCTTTTTAGCCAACATCATAATCGATGGACTTGCCACAATAATCGCATGCACGCCAATCGAATCCAAAGTTTTTAAATACTCTTCAATGCCATCAAGATCCGACTCATGCGGAAGCATATTTACAGTTACATGCACATGACTATTATGTGCATTCGCAAATTTGACTAATTCTGCGATTTCATCAATGGAAAAGTTACTTGCACGCGAACGCAAACTAAACTGCTTACCACCAATATATACGGCATCCGCCCCATATAAAATCGCAATCTTTGCCTTTTCTAAATTTCCAGCAGGAGCTAATAATTCAATCTTATTCATTTACTTGCTCCTCCTTTTTCTTAATTGTCTCTTCTAAATACCAACGGTTTGTTGACTCATCATCCGTAATTTTAATTCCTTGTAAAGCTAAATCATATAAACCCAAGATTTCAACAGTCCAATCATCATCAAAAAACAAAGAATCAATGCGGAAGCGATGCATTCCTACATCTGTAAAATCCCACATTTCCTGTAATGAGTTGATTGGCATTTCACTAAAGATATGTGTACCCGACTCATCTTGCACAATTGGCATACGTTTGTCACGTGTTTGTTCAATCAAGTCATAATGACACGGTAATAAACATTTCGGTTTATTCACAGCCTCTAAATAGTTAGTGACCAAAGGTCTTCTTGAATACAGAATTGAGAAATACCCATGCACTAAGATTTCAATATCCGGATTGTGCTTTCCAATACTTACCACTTCTTCAAGACTCAATTCATGTGCTAAAGATACAGACTGAATGCCTAAAGACATATAGAAATTTACATCTGCACTTGAAGCCACCAATGTTTCCGGTTGATAAATCAATTTGGATTCAATCCCCAATTGTTTCGCCTCAAAATATAGACCTTCATCCGCATAGTAAATACCATCCACATCCAATTCTTTAAAAATAGAAAAGTATTCACGAACACCCGATAGATCTTCATCCATACATAATCTTAAAAAGTTGATATATAATTTTAGGCCAAGCTTTTTACACTTCTTCTTCCAAAGCTGTAAATCCTCTTTTTTTACCGTAATACTCGAACGAATCGAATAATGTTCAACACCAATGATCACGGCATCGGCCTTTGCTCTTTTTAATTTTTCTAATGAATCAATAGAATGAATTGTTGTTATAAACATAATTACTCCTTATCAAAACATACAAATTTATTTTACCACAAATGTGATTCTATGCCTAACCCTAAAATCATCACTATAATTATATTTTAGTCATTGACTTTTTGTTTATACATTGTATATACTTATTGTAGAGACAGACAGTAATGAAAGGAGACATACATCATGACTCAAAACAGTTTAAAAATTGCAAAATGGGGAAACGGACAAGGGATTCGATTACCTATGGCAGTGATGAAACTTCTATCTTTAAAAGCTGGAGACGAACTTCAAATGAAAGTTCAAAATGAAACAATTGTTCTTGTACCCAAAAAAGAAAAAAAATTAACATTAGCTGAAAGATTCGCAAATTATGACGGACCGACTGAACAAAAAGAAATTTGGTCTGATGAAATTGTCGGTAAGGAGGAAATTTAATGTCTTTTAAACAAGGCGATATCGTATATATAGACCTTGACCCTACTAAGGGGCACGAACAAGCAGGAAAACGCCCATGCTTAGTTATTTCCAATAATGATTACAACAAAATCATGGGTCTTTTCATCGTTTGCCCAATAACAAATAACACAAAAAATTTTCCAACACATGTAAAACTTGATTCTAATACAATTACAACTGGATGTGTTTTATGTGAACATGTAAAAACATTAGATTTAAAAGCAAGAAAAGCCACAAAAAAAGAAGAATGTCCACAAAACATCCTCCAAGAAGTACTCGATATAGTTCATTCATGTATTTAATGATTAGGTTAGATGATTTGTCTAACCTTTTTTAATGAATTCAACCAATTCTTTTGCACTATATACTACATAATCTGCACAAGGCCCACTTACTTGATGATGACGATTAAAATGAATCGTCTTCATGCCTGCACTTTTAGCCCCCTGCATATCATTGATATAGTTATCACCCACATAATACCATTCGCTTATATCTTCATGCATTGCTTCCATACACTTTTTAAATGCATTCACATCCGGTTTTGCGACACCAATTTGACCACTCGTAAATACATTTTCAGGTTTAAAATAATCAAAGACACGAAGAACTTCTAATTTCATTCTTTGATGCGCATCCTCTCCATTTGTCAAAATCGCAAGTTCATCTTCACAATTCGAGAAATAATCAATCAATGGTGCATCCATTTCAATATGATGCTGATAATATTTATAGCGAGACTGAAACTCTACAGCTTTTGAATGCGAAAATTCAATATCATACTTTTCACAAGCTTTTTCAATACGATAAACGCCAGATTCATCAATTGTGATCTTTCCTTGTTGAAGATCATCAAAAATCATATCTCCAAACTTACGATAATCCGCATAAAATAAATCCATATCCACATCTACATTCGGAAGGAATTCTTCCATGCACTTGCGAAATGGCCAAGATAAATCATAGAGTGTATCATCACAATCAAACATTACTTTCTTCATATAATCACCAAAAAAAATATAACATAAAAAAGAAGATTTCACTATGAAATCTTCACTTGATTTAAACACTTACGAACATGTCCAGACTGACCCGTTACCTCTTCATTTTCAATTAAAGATACATGCACAGCTTCTTTACAAGATTCAATGGCTGCATCAAACACTACATTGATCTTGCTGTCATTGATTTGTTTTAAAGTATGAATCTTTTCATCTCCAAAACGATTAGCTGTACTAAACGCAATCGCAATATCACCTGAACCATTGCCCATATGCGATCCTGTTAAAGCTAAACCAACCGGCATTCGGTTACAAACTCTATGAAGTTGACGATCACTTAACGGAGCATCCGTCGCAATGATCATCATGATGGAACCTTTTTCTTGTTCTAAAGGCGATTGATTCCCCTCAACTTTATCTAATAGATATTGTTCTCTTAAGCCAAAATTAGAAAGTACAAGAACACCTAGAGTATATGTATTTCCATCAATTTCAAAGATTCTTGAACTCGATCCAATACCACCTGACATTTCAAAACAAGACATGCCTCGCCCTGCTCCAACACTGCCAAGTTCAAACTCTTTTTTACAATCACGATACGCATCATATACATCTTCTTTTGTAACAACGCAATCACGAATCGAATTTAGATATCCATCGTTACATTCTCCAACGACAACATTAACACTTGTTAGATCTTCATTTTCTTTTACCATGATATCCACCAAAGCTTGTTGAACAATACCCACATTTAAAGTGTTTGTCAAACAAATATAGCTTTCCAAAGTACCCAACTCCATAATTTGTGGTAAGCCAGTTGTCTTTCCAAAACCATTTAGAATACTACAACCACAAGCTAGCTTTTGATGAAATACATCTTCAGCCGTACGAATAAATGTAACACCCGTTTGGTGAGTTCCTGAACTAATTGTCTTATGCCCTACAAGTACACCTTCTACATCTGTAATTCGATTTAATTTTCCTTTTCCCATAAGTAAACACCTCTTACAACCATTATAGTAATAATTTTTAATTTGCACAAAAAAAGAAGCCGAAATTAATCAGCTTCTTTCATTTATTTCTTACTTGTAAAGTTCAACTAAACGTTGTAAGTGTTCGTAACGTTCTTTAGCTACTTCTTCTGACTTAGCAAATAATTTTTCTGCTCTTTCAGGGAATGGTTTCACTAAACGAGTGTAACGAGATTCGTTGTGTAAGAAGTCTTGGTAAGTTCCATCTCCTTCTTTAGAAGTTAATGTGAATGGGTTCTTACCTGCTTCTTTCTTAGCTGGATCAAATGAGAATAAGTTCCAGTATCCAGATTTAACAGCTTTCTTCATTTCATCTTGACAGTGGTTCATTCCACCCTTAGCAATACCGTGTAATTCACATGGTGCATAACCGATGATTAAAGATGGTCCTGGATAAGCTTCTGCTTCAGCAATACATTTAACTGCTTGTGCAGGGTTAGCTCCAAGAGCGATTTGTGCTACATAAACATATCCGTAGCTCATTGCGATTTCTGCTAAAGATTTTTTCTTCATTTCTTTACCAGCTGCAGCGAACTGACAAACTTCACCGATGTTAGATGCTTTAGAAGCCTGTCCACCAGTGTTTGAATACATTTCTGTATCGAATACCATAACGTTTACGTTTTCACCTGATGCAAGAACGTGGTCTAATCCACCGAATCCGATATCATAAGCCCATCCGTCTCCACCGAAGATCCAAACAGATTTCTTAGCTAAGTATTCTTTCTTATCTAATACAGCTTTAGCATCTGGGCATCCAGCTTCAGCAGCTTTTTCTACTTCAACTAATAATGCTTTTGTTGCTTCTGTGTTAGTACGAGTATTTTCTTTAGTTTCCATGAATTTTTCGAATGCAGCCTTGAATTCAGGAGTTGCTTTTTCGCTTTCGTTCATAGCACCTAATTTTTCGATAGCTTGTTCACGTAATACTTTTTGTCCTAATTGCATACCGAATCCGTGTTCAGCATTGTCTTCGAACAATGAGTTAGCCCATGCTGGTCCTTGTAAGCTATCTTTGTTTACTGTATATGGAGATACAGATGCTGGACCACCCCAGATTGAAGAACATCCAGTTGCATTTGATACATACATGTGTTCACCAAATAACTGAGTAATTAATCGAGCATAAGATGTTTCAGCACATCCAGCACATGATCCAGAGAACTCTAACAATGGTTGGTTGTATTGAGAACCCTTAACTGTGTCATCAGCGAATCCAGAATCTTTCTTAGAAACATTAGCTACTAAGTAATCGAATACTGGTTGTTCTTCAGCTTGAGATTCTTGAGGAACCATCTTGATTGCTTGAGTTGGACATACAGTGATACATTCACCACATCCCATACAATCTAATGGAGATACACTCATTGTATATTTGAATTCTGTAGCTTTTGGTTTAACATCAGCTAATTTGATTTGTGCAGGAGCAGCCTTCACTTCTTCTTCGCTCAATAAGAATGGACGAATTGTAGCGTGTGAACATACGAATGCACATTGGTTACATTGAATACATTTTTCAGCATCCCATTCAGGAACTGTAACGGCTGTACCACGTTTTTCGTAAGCACTAGCACCAGTCTCCCATTGACCATCAATGTTTCCAGTAAATGCAGATACAGGTAATGAATCTCCATCCATTTTGTTAACTGGTTCCATGATGTCTTTAACCATCTTAACTGTTGCAGGACGTCCTGACAATTCAGGTTTTGGTGCATCAGCTTCTGGGTTAGCCCAAGATGCAGGAATTTCAACTTTGTGAGTTGCGCCAACACCAGCATCGATAGCTTTGTAGTTCATTTCAACAACTGCATCACCCTTCTTAGAGTAAGATTTCTTAGCAGCTGCTTTCATGTAATCTACAGCTTCTTCAATTGGCATAATGTTAGCTAATTTGAAGAATGCAGATTGTAAGATTGTGTTTGTACGTTTACCCATACCGATTTCGATAGCTTTATCGATGGCATTGATTGTGTACAATTGGATATTGTTGTCTGCGATATATTTTTTAGATTCAGCAGGCATGTGTTTGTCTAATTCTTCGTCTGACCATTGGCAGTTGATCATGAATACACCACCAGGTTTAACGTCTTGAACCATCTTGTATCCATTTACTACATATGAAGGGTTGTGACAAGCTACGAAGTCAGCCTGGTTAATGTAGTATGGGCTACGGATTGGTTTGTCTCCGAAACGCAAGTGAGAAATTGTGATACCACCAGTTTTCTTAGAGTCATATTGGAAGTAAGCCTGAATGTATTTGTCAGTGTGGTCACCGATGATCTTAGTAGAGTTCTTGTTAGCACCTACAGTACCGTCTCCTCCTAGACCCCAGAATTTACATTCAACAGTTCCTGGAGTTGAAGTGTTAGGAGCTGGTTTAACTTCTGGCAATGATAAGTTTGTAACGTCATCCACGATACCAATTGTAAAACGAGGTTTTGGTTCGTCTTTTAACAATTCAGTGTAAACAGCGAATACACTTGAAGGTGGAGTATCCTTAGATCCTAAACCATAACGTCCACCGCAAAGAGTGATGTCATTTAATCCTGCTTCGCGAAGTGTTGTAGCTACATCTAAGTATAATGGGTCAGCTAGAGCACCTGGTTCTTTAGTACGGTCAAGTACTGCAACTTTCTTAGCTGTCTTAGGAAGAACTTTTAATAAGTGTTTGCTTGACCAAGGACGATATAAACGAACCTTAACTAAACCAACTTTTTCTCCTTTTGCAGTTAAGTAGTCGATAACTTCTTCAGCAACGTCATTGATAGAACCCATAGCGATGATTACACGATCAGCTTCAGGATCTCCATAGTAGTTGAACAAGTCATAGTTTGTTCCTAATTTTTCGTTGATTTTACCCATGTATTTTTCTACTACAGCAGGTAATTCATCATATGCAGTGTTACATGCTTCACGGTGTTGGAAGAAGATATCTCCATTTTCGTGAGAACCACGCATAGTTGGACGTTCTGGATTTAAAGCGTGTTTACGGAATTCCTCAACAGCTTCCATTGGACACATTTCTTTTAAATCTTCGTAGTCCCATTTTTCGATTTTTTGAATTTCGTGAGAAGTACGGAATCCATCAAAGAAGTTAATGAATGGTACTTTACCTTCTAAAGCAGCTAAGTGAGCTACTGGAGATAAATCCATAACTTCCTGTGGGTTAGTTTCACATAACATAGCGAAACCTGTTTGACGACAAGCATAAACGTCTGAGTGATCACCAAAGATGTTCAATGCGTGAGTTGCAACTGTACGTGCAGATACATCGAATACACATGGTAATTGTTCAGCAGCAATCTTGTACATGTTTGGAATCATCAATAATAAACCTTGAGATGCAGTGAATGTATTAGTCAATGCACCAGCAGCTAATGATCCGTGAACAGCACCAGCAGCACCTGCTTCTGATTGTAATTCACTTACAACTACTTGATTTCCAAAAATATTTTTTTGTCCAGCTGCAGACCATTGGTCAATAGAGTCTGCCATTGGACTAGATGGAGTAATAGGATAAATTGCAGCAACGTCTGTAAAAGCATACGCAACGTGAGCCGCAGCCGTATTTCCATCCATAGACTGTTTTGCTCTAGGCATTAATATTTCCTCCTTTATAGATATTCAATACCATAGTTTATTATACGAGCTTCATGTCAAATTTTAAAGGTTAAATTCACCATAGAGGTTAGTCTCATCTAATTTGTAAGCGTATAAAAAAGAGACGAAAACACTTGCTTACATCTCTATTTTCATCATTACTCTTTACCTAATAGTTTGAACATGTTCTTTTTATAAACTTCAACACCAGGCTGATTGAATGGGTTAGAATCATTCATCAAAGTTGTCATTGCGATGGCCTTGAAGAAGAACATACACATATTACCAAAGTCATAAGAAGTCATGCCTGGCATAGTTAATAAGATATTTGGAACTCCACCTGTTTCTTCATGAGCCTGTAATGTTCCTTTGGCAGCCATTTTATTAGCCCAATCCACACTCTTACCAGCCAAGTAGTTCATTCCATCTTCATTGGCTTCATCATTAGGGAATGTTAAATCGATCATTGGTGTATCAACATATAAGTTTGTTTCGAACAATACTTTCTTACCTTCCTGAACAAATTGTCCTAAAGAGTGTAAGTCTGTTGAGAAACATACTGAATCCGGTAAAATACCCTTTCCATCTTTTCCTTCACTTTCTCCAAACAATTGTTTCCACCATTCAGCAACCATCTGCATTTGAGGTTCATAGTTTACTAACAATTCAACATCATATCCTTGATTTTGAAGAATACGACGAGCCACTGCATAACGGTAAGCCGGGTTCTTTTCAAGATCTGCATCTCCATATTCACCCATACCATCATGTAAACCTTTCATCAAAGCATCGATATCGATTCCAGCTACTGCGATTGGCAATAATCCAACTGGAGTAATAACTGAGAAACGTCCACCAATATCATCAGGAATTACGAATGTTTCATATCCTTCTTTATCGGCTAAAGCCTTCAATGTTCCTCTAGCCTTGTCAGTAGTGGCAATAATACGATTCTTCGCATCTTCACCATATTTTTCTTCCATAAATTGTTTCAAGATACGGAAAGCCAATGCTGTTTCCGTTGTCGTTCCAGACTTAGAAATAACATTTACCGTAACTTCCTTATCTTTAATATGGTTCATAACCTGTGAAATATAAGTAGATGAGAAAGTGTTTCCCATATAAATAATTTCAGGCTTGTTGTCACCATATAAACCATTCATCATTTCAATGGCAGCACGAGCACCTAAATAAGATCCTCCAATACCACATACAACGAATACTTCTGTGTTTTCACGTACTTTTGCGGCAACCTCTTTAATGCGACTAAATTCTTCTTTATCATAATTGTTAGCCCAGTTTAGCCAACCGATAAAGTCGTTACCCTTACAAGTACCATTTTGTAAAGCTTCATCAATTGCGCGAACTTGATCTTGATAAGCCTTTACATCTTCTTTTAAGAAAGCATGATTTAAATCTAATTGAATCATTTTTATTTCCCTCCATAGCTATCCTAAAGAAGATTATACCACGATTTAACTTTGTATGATATAATGTTTTTCGTTAGGAGTGTGAATTTATGATACCATCGTCCTTATATCCACTTGTCACAGCTCTTTTGAGCAATATACTTGCACAAGTGTTAAAAACGGTCGTATATTATTATAGAACTGGCAAATGGGACTTTCACTGGGTCATCGCAAGTGGCGGCTTTCCAAGCAGTCACTCATCAACTGTAACAGCCCTTTCCCTTTCCATTGGAATTCAGGAAGGATTTGACTCAGCCATATTTGCCGTAACCACCATCTTTTCCTTTATTGTTATGTACGATGCATGCCACGTACGCTACTATTCCGGTAAAAACATTGAGCTAACACAACAATTAGTCAAAGATTTACGTGAAATGACAGGACTTCACTTTGATGATCCCATCTATCAGGAAAAGTTAAAAAATGTACTTGGGCATAAATTTGTCGAAGTCATTGGAGGATTTGTGGTTGGACTTGCTGTCCCATTGATCTTATGTCCACTATTTTTATAAGTTAGGAGTGTTGTTTTATGGATACTGTAGTAGATAGTAAAGCCGTTAATGATTGTTTAGATAAGATTCGCCCTTACATTCAACATGACGGAGGCGACATTGAACTATTAGGAGTTGATGAATTCAATGTTGTCTATGTATCTTTCAAAGGTGCATGTCAAGGATGTATGATGGCTTCTGAAGATTTCTCAGGCGGAATCAAAGAATTATTGCTTGAAGAAGTGCCAAACGTTCGTGATGTAGTACTAGTAGGTTAAGATATCGAAAGATATCTTTTTATTTTTAGGAGTTTTGATTATGTACACCAAAGAACAATTACGAAGATTATTAATTCCGTTGATGTTCGAACAAGTTTTAACCGCATTAATGGGATCTGTTGACACCATTATGGTCACCAACATAGGTTCAGCCGCTATCTCCGCCGTTTCCCTTGTCGATTCATTAAATATTTTGATCATCAATATATTTGCCGCCATGGCAACTGGAGGCGCCATCATCTGCGCCCAATACTTAGGATCCAACCAAAAAGACAAGGCCAACCAAGCCTTGAAACAATTGATTTTTTCCGTAACTCTTATTTCACTGATTATTACCATTCCCTGCATCCTATTCAGAAGGCCCCTATTAAGCCTGATCTTTGGATCCGTAGAAAAAAACGTGATGAACAATGCATTAAACTATCTTTTCATCACCGCCCTATCCTATCCCTTTATCGCTCTATATAATGCAGGTGCCGCAAGCTTTCGAACGAGCCAAAACTCAAGACTTCCCATGGCCATTGCGTTTGGCTCTAACATTCTAAATATACTTGGAAACATCTTTTTCATCTTTACCCTAAGCTTAGGCGTAGCCGGAGCTGCCCTATCCACACTCCTTTCTAGAATCATCAGTGCACTTATTATCCTGATTCTTTTAAAACAACCCAAACAAGATTTATATGTCGATTCCTATTTAAGTATCCGACCGGAAATTGAAACAATTACGAAAATATTAAAAATCGGTATTCCAACCGGTATTGAAAATGGTATGTTTCAATTCGGAAAACTTGTCATTCAATCCACTGTATCTACAATGGGAACAACAGCCATTGCCGCACAAGCCATGGTTGCCATGCTTGAAAGCTTTGCCTGTCAAGCAAGCATCGGTGTAGGACTTGGTATGATGACTGTCGTAGGAAAGTGTGTGGGTGCAAAAGAATATGAACAAGCAAGACACTATACAATTTCATTAACCAAACTAGCTTGGATGGTATGTATTATATTCTGCGCTACAATCATGCTTTTTATCAAACAAATCACAAGCCTTGCTGGAATGGAGACGGAAAGTGCAAAACTAGCCATTTGGCTAACACGCATAGTCTTCGCTTATAAAATGATATTCTGGACACCCTCATTCTTACCAGGCTATGGCCTAAGAGCTGCCGGCGATGTAAAATTTAGTATGATCACATCCACTTTATCAATGTGGATTTGTCGAGTTGTAGTTACCATCTTTTTAGTCCATACTTTTCACATGGGACCTTTAGCTGTATGGATTGGTATGGGTGCTGATTGGACAATTCGTTCCTTTATATTCTTAGCTCGTTTTAAATCAAATAAGTGGCTAGAACATAAAGTCATCTAACACAAAAGAAGTAGTTCACGCTTAATATCTATGAGATGCATATTGTGCATCTCTTTTTTAGTGCAATATCGTATTTATTTTAAATTTAGATTTTATGTTTCAAACTATAAAGGAAAACAATTCAAAATTTTTATAATCACAAAAAATATAAGAATATTGAGTCTTTTCAAAAATAAAAAGCGAGCCCTACCGATTGGTTACGATAGTGATTCGCTAGTTTGCCGTCTGATGACGACCTTCGTCACTGGTAATTTACCACACATCTGTGAAAATGCAAGGAAATTATTAAGCACTAATTGAGACCTTCTGATTCAAAAATGGTAATGTCATAGTGAAATCAATTCATTCTTAATATTTGTCATACTTACTTAAAAATTTGTTCCATGAAATACTGTAGTTGTACCTTCCACCAAGGCCAGTCATGATACACATCATAACCCCAGAAATCACACCAAGCATCGATGTGTTGATCATAAAGGATGGTGCTAAATCGTCTTAAAGATTCAACACATTCTTGTTCCCAATTACCTTGTCCTACACAAAAGATCAATTTGGATTGTTTATACAATTCCATATAGGGATGATCTAAAGACATATTTTTCATGTAGGCACATGGATTATTATGGTATGTATTTTCATCATGATAATCTCCATAGAATAATTCTGTATCATAAATACCAGATAGGGCTAATAAGGTATCGAATTGTTTTGGAAAACGAAAGATTAAATTTGCGGCATGCGTTGCCCCTAGACTTGCTCCCGTCACCATCCATTTATCATAGTTATTCATTTTTTCTTGTACACTAGGAATCAATTCTGAAAGGATATATTCAAACCACAACTCATGTTTCAACATACGCACCTTTGTATTATTCGGATAGGACCATGTTTCTAAATCCAAAGTATCACACGTAATAATCGTTAATTGATTGGATTCGATCCATTTGGAAACTTCATGAATCATACCACGATCTTCCCATTCAAAAAAACGTCCATTTTGACTTGGAATGGCCAGACATAATTTACCACCTTGGCCATAGATTTTATATTCCATTTCACGATCGAGACAATTTGAATACTCTTTTATATATTGCACTTGCATGGTGTTACCCCTTTCAGAAAATTTTTGTTTTATTATAGCACATTTTATTGAGTTTTAAGGTTTCTTGCTTTATAATTGTACTGTTTTTGACAGGAAAGTGAGTGACAGTATGTCCAATAAAGAAAAAATTCTTAACATTGCCGTTATCGCCCACGTTGATGCCGGTAAAAGTACGTTAGTCGATGCGTTTTTAAGACAAAGTGATGTTTTCCGTGACAACGAAGAAGTTGTTAACTGTATCATGGACTCAAACGATCTAGAACGTGAACGTGGAATTACGATTTATTCTAAAAACTGTTCCGTTATTCATAACGGTGTAAAAATTAATATTGTAGATACGCCAGGCCACGCCGACTTCTCAAGTGAAGTTGAACGTATTATCCGTACCGTAGATACAGTTATCTTATTAGTCGATGCGAGTGAAGGTCCAATGCCTCAGACTCGTTTCGTATTATCAAAAGCTTTGGAAATTGGTTTAAAACCAATTCTATTGATCAACAAGATCGATAAGAAAGACCAAAGAGCTGAAGAAGTTGTCGATGAAGTTTACGAATTGTTCTTAGACTTAAATGCCAACGACGAACAATTAGACTTCCCTATCCTTTATGGTGTAGCAAGAGAAGGACGTGTTCAATACGACCTTAAAACACCAAGCGACAACATCGATCCACTATTCGATACAATCTTAAAACATTGTGATGTATATCCAGATATGGATGAAGAACCTCTTCAAATGCAAGTATCTGCCTTGGCTTACGATGAATACATTGGTCGTTTAGGAATTGGACGTTTATATTCAGGTGTTTTAAAACAAGGACAACAATATATTCGTTGTAACCAATCTGGATTGAATGCCAAAGAAAGCTTATCTAAATTATTCGTATACAAAGGATTGTCTAGAACAAGCGTTCAAGAAGCACATTCAGGAGATATCGTAGTTATTGCGGGTATGCCAGATATCAGTATTGGTGATACAATCTGTACAGCCGATCACATTGAGCCAATGGAACACATTGAAATTGAAGAACCAACTCTATCTATGAACTTCCACGTAAACTCAAGTCCATTTGCAGGACAGAGTGGTAAGTACGTGACAAGTCGTAACTTAAAAGAAAGACTTGAAAAAGAACTAGAAGTTAACGTTGGTTTAAAGGTTGAACCAACCGATTCAGCCGATTGCTTCAAAGTTAGTGGTCGTGGTGAATTGCATATTTCCGTATTGATTGAAAATATGCGTCGTGAAGGCTATGAATTGGCTGTTTCTAAACCAGAGGTTATCCTACACAAAGATGAAAATGGACATAAAGTAGAGCCAATCGAAGAAGTTGTATGTTTAGCTCCAGAAGAATATTCAGGAACCATCATCAATAAATTAAATCTTCGTAAAGGTGTTATGCAAGACATGTCTGAAGAAAATGGATATGTAAAGATCGTATATACAGCACCTACACGTGGACTATTAGGTTTCCGTTCAGAATTTATCAATGATACACACGGTGAAGGTACATTAGTACGTCGTATTAGTGGTTATGAACCATATAAAGGAGAAATCGCACAACGTATGGAAGGTGCAATGATTTCAACTGAAACAGGTGAAGCCATGACTTACGCATTATGGAACCTTCAAGAACGTGGTCAACTGTTCATTTCTCCACAAACACCAGTTTATGAAGGTATGATCATTGGTCAAAGTTCTAAAAACATCGACCTTGATGTTAACCCATTAAAGAACAAGAAATTAACTGCCATCCGTTCAAGTGGTCGTGATGAAGCGATGTTATTAACTCCACCAAAAATCTTCTCTCTAGAAGAAGCCTTAGAATGGATCAACGATGATGAATTAGTAGAAGTTACTCCAGATGCGATTCGTATCCGTAAAAAAGGTTTAACGGCTTTAGATCGTCGTAACTTATATCGTCAAAAGATGAATGCTCAATAATTAACTGGTTTCAAATGAGTGTCACAAATAGTGATGCTCATTTTTTTATGCTAATAATCACTAACCATTTCATCTTTTTTACACTTCATAAAAAAATTGTAGTCCAGAATAACTTTTGAATTTCATACTCGCATAAGCAGAATTACATCTCAAATGTTTTTCCCTTCGCATTGACCCACTTCATCGCTCTGAATCTTTTGTTCCTCTCTACTCCAAAACTGATCTTCTCTTTTTCTCACTTTCTATAGCGAATATTATAAAAGTCGTAACATATAATTTGACTAAGTTTATATTCAAACTTGTGCTCTGACTTTTTTCATTTAATTTGATTATTAGTTTTCATACTCAATTAATCAGGCAGTCAACAATCTACTCTTAAACTGTAATGCAATTGAACACAAAGAAAAAGCTCACCAACGTACAATGTAGGATTCTACACAGTGCGCCAGTGGGCAATATTTTTTAAAATAACTCTACTCGACCTAAAAGAAAATCAATTAAATTGCAATGAAAAATACCATTTTCATCGTAAAAATTATGCGGTATATCCATGCGAATAATTATTTTTTTAAAGAAATCCTTCGTAAGCATTAGAGAAGCCAATTCAGAAGATGTTTTCTGTTCTGTGTCCATCCGAAATGCCGACTGAATATAGATTTTTCGATCAGCATCATTTACTACAAAATCTATTTCCTTCTGAAGATTTTTCCCATTGCTTCGATCCGTTACAACGCCAACATCTACACTATAACCTCTACGCATAAGTTCATTGTATATGATGTTCTCCATAATGTGCCCTGGATCATATTGACGATAATTTAAACGAGCATTACGTAACCCAACATCTGTATAATAGTACTTATTGGGGTACTGAAAATAAGTTTTTCCCTTAACATCATATCTTTTTGCCATACTGATCAGAAAAGAATCTATCGTATGCTGCACATAATTTGCAACCAAGGTAGAACTTATTTTTTCATTTTTCATACTAGTCAAGGCATTCGATATATTCGTGGGGTTCGTCAATGAACTTATCTGCGATGCCAAAAAGTTCAATATATCGCCAAGAATATCTTCCCGTTCAATTTTGTTACGCTCCACAATATCTCTAATGTAAACTTCCCTAAAAAGAGAAGTCAAATAGTCCTTCTTATCTTTTTCATCTTCTAAAGCCAATAACCTAGGCATTCCACCATAAAGCATGTAGGTATCTAACGCTTTTCTTTCATCCCCTTTAACATGCGAATAATATTCTTCAAATGATAGCGGATAGACATGAATCTGTGTTGCGCGCCCTCTGAATTCTGTAGCTATGTCGTTGGACAAACCTTTAGAATTACTTCCAGTTACATAAACATCAAGATTTCTGTATGCTTTCAGTTCATTCAGCATATCATAAATCGTAACTGTAATTCCGCCATTTTCTTCATCAACAACTTTAGTAGTATATTGTACTTCATCAATAAAAAGATAGAATTTTTCTTCTTTTTTATCACAAATAGCATCTTCTACATACTCGCAAAGAGTAATTGGGTTTCGATATTTGTAATATCGTCTTTGATCTAACTCAAACTTAAGAATGTGGTCTTCTGGTACTCCCTGAGAAAGAAGATACTCATAAAACAAGTCAAAAAGCATAACTGATTTACCACATCTACGAATACCAGTAATAACCTTAACCTCTCCGTTCCACATATTGTGAATCAATCGTTTCAAATAAGAATCTCGCTTAACCATTTTTTCACCTCACACTTGCGTCGTATATGTCGCAACTTTCACCTGTAGTATACCAACCTATTCAAAAATTATCAATCCTTTCACAAATATATACATTAAACTTACGACGTATACGATGCTAGTACAACGTGAGCACTTTTTTAAAGACATTATCTCAACTGCCACCCAAACATGTTTATCAAAATTATGTTTGCAATGGATCGTACAATTTCTAGTGAAAGAGAACCATTTAAGTATAAGAATTATGCGTCTTTTTCTTTTTAAACCTCTTTAGATTATCTTAAATATTCAAAAAGAATTAAACTAAATGCTTATTTTATGATAATGAACATGTATTAGGGTGAAACCCCCGTATACTGAAGGTAGGCCTGTACGCCTACACACTTCTTTTTATATTGAATACGAAAAAGGTAGGTGCACAACACCTACCAAGTTACGCGGGCTCATCACCCTAAGTTCATGAATCAGTAAATGGGCTCATCACCCAAATATTCATCTCTTACCAGCTTCCGCCGCCTCCGCCACCGGCGCCTCCACCAGAAAAGCCACCAAAGCTAGAGCCCATGCTATCGGCTGTACTTTTCATTTGTTCTGTTTGATAATCCAATAAATTCTGATGGATTGGATCATACATTCTTCTTGTCAACATTCTATAGTAGAAATAAGAATCGTATGGATCTGAATAATATGAATCATACCAATCTGGTTGTGCCAAAGGAATCGTACTAAATTTCTTTGTCCACATTTCAGAAAGTCCAAAAACCATCGCATATGGAATGACATCATAATAGTAAGATGGATTTTCCATAGACAATCTTTCCAATTGTGGTACTTCTGCTTTTTCAACAAAGTCTTTAAAACCTAATAGCTCAGGAGCTACATTTTTAAAGTAGTCACTCACCACATTAAATTTAGAACTCAAAAGTATTGGTAGTGAAACTACCACAATACCTACCATCATAAATTCAAATGAAACAACACTAAGAATGGAATTACATTGTCGATATATAAAGTATGCAAGAATCAAAATAAACGCAATACTTAATACTTTCTTTAATACTCCTAGTTTATTCTTGTTAAATACACTAGAAGCAGCTGCAGAATAGTTTAAAACCATCATAAGCACAAAGCTAAATGTAGCTAATATTGTTTCAATCAAATTATCTACAATACTATATCGAGTATTGAATAAGATACATACAATCATACAAATCATAGCTAGTATGGTTGTCACAAACCCATGATCAATACTTGATAATTTTTTATTGCCACTAAATTCATCATTCAAAGCTTCTTTGGCATCATCCATAGCCTTACCAAACTTACTTGATAGTTTCGATAATTTCACACTGGTTTTTGTTTTAAACAATCCGTTATAAATCTTCTTTTGATGTTTTAAAACAGGCGGTTCATGATTCTCTACTTTTGTAAGAACCAAGTCATCCTCCGTTTCAGAAATGGTTAAATACCCCTTACTAGCCCAATACGGAATCAAGGCCATTAAA
This sequence comes from Holdemanella sp. MSK.7.32, assembly GCF_024460475.1. Taxonomy (GTDB): domain Bacteria; phylum Bacillota_I; class Bacilli_A; order Erysipelotrichales; family Erysipelotrichaceae; genus Holdemanella. Next base: position 24,669 of record NZ_JANFYN010000028.1, read on the forward strand.
TCCTCTTGATCCACAGATTCATCCACAATCGTTCCAACCATAGCTGGATCCATATCTTTTGGTGGATAAAAATTCACAATTGGTGTAATATGCGCTTTCTTTAAAAGAAGAGCACGAATCAAACTGTATAAGCCAAATAAAACAGCTAAACCCAAAAAGACAAATGGTGTCTTTGAAGTCGTTTGTTTAGCTCCTACAAAATATTCTTGTCTTAATTGACCAAAGATCGTAATGGCTTGTTTAGCACCAATATCATAGGCAGAACCACGAATCGAAGTTGAAGTAATGATTGGATTCACATTTAAAGCATTCGATTGATTGCCTAGACTTCCACTAAAAACTTGAATGTTTGACATTTCTTCTTCCGTTAAAGCCTTCTCGAATTGAATATCAAAACTAAAATGCGAAATGGTTGTATCCCAATTGTTTCCAAGAACCGAATAATAGATAAAATCCAAATCGGAATGATAATCTTCTGGAATGACAATCGTATAAGTCAACGTATACGTATGAGGACCAATAACCGTATAGTCTTCACTACCAATTTGAATGACACGATTGCCTGAATCACTATCTACATCATATTCATCATTTAAAACTGCGATATCTTTGATTTGCAATTTATACTTTTCATCTCGATTGATATACATCGTTTCTGGAATATTACGATAAATACCATGACGATAACTTGAAAAGTTGACATCAATCACTTCTTTCACATCAATCGTATTATTTGAACGATATGTCGCATTTACTGTATAGTCATCAATCGTATACCCTCCATCATCTTCATGAATATCCACAACAGAAAAGCATAAAATGAAGGCAAACAAGAAGGCCAAGACCTTCTTAAAATTTAACTTGAACATTTTCTCTTTCCGAAGCATTGGCCACTTCAAACATTGTCTTCTTTTCAAAATGGAATAAAGATGCCACAATATTTGTCGGAACACTCATAATCACATCATTATATTCACGAACTAAAGCATTATAGTATTTACGAGAATTTGCGATATCCTCCTCTACCTTCTTCAATTGATTTTGAAGATCCATAAAATTCGTGTTAGCCTTTAAATCTGGATATTGTTCTGCCACCGCAAAAATTCCCTGAATGGCATTAGTGATCTTATTTTCACTATCCATAACATCCTTTGATGTTTTCGCCATATTTCTTTGGGCAATCACTGAACTCAATGTATCCGCCTCATGTTTCGCATATCCCTTCACGGTTTCAACCAAGTTCGGAATCAAATCAAAACGCTTTTTCAAATACACATCCATTGTAGAGAAGCCTTCATCCACTCTATTTGATAAACGAACAAGCTTGTTGTAGCTTGACATCACAAACAATACCAACAAGACGATTAATACAATAACAACAATAATTAAGATCATAATAAAATCCTCCTGACAAAATTATACCTCAAATACACAAAAAAAAGTAGAAGCATAACACTTCTACCCTTACTCATATATATTACCAGTCTGTCGCAATATCTAATTGAGTATCTGAATTTTGCGTAAAACTACCTGTATCACAGACGATTCCCTGTCCTAATGAAGTATCTACAATAGATCCTCTAGGATACTTATTTAAATCGGCTGCCACAATAACATAATCCCCTAACATCTTCGCACCATCTTCACGAACCCAATAATTATCATTGTTTCCCATACCACGCATAATGTCGACTACCCCTGACATATTTAAATTGTAGTATGTTTCCTTTCCATTAGGCCCATAATATACACCACCCGATGCAGTAAGTGCATTCGCATTACTTACATATTGTGTGTATGATGGTTGCGAATAAATGACCTGAGTCACCGCATTATAATTATTTTGAACGAATGTTACATCATTCAATAACTCCGGTTGCTCTAAGATCATTTCTTCAACGCTTTTCGACTCTTCTTGTTTCTTGCTAGATTCTTCCTCGATATCTTGAATCTGTTCTTCGAATTTCTCTTTTAACTCTTGAGTTCCGTTTTTTGTATCCACACGCATCAAAATGTTTGTATCCGCATTATTCGTTTTGGCATAAACCTTACTTTCTTCCCCAATAACTGATGATGTTGTTAGTACTGTTAACGCTAATGTCGACAACAATAAACCCGAAACCAATCCTTTTCTAATTACACTACTCTCTAAATTTTCTTCTTTTATAAAGTTCAAAACACCCTCCAATCTTCCCCCTTGGCCTCATAAAATACGAGGCGGTTGCCCACCAAAAAATGAACAACAACACTTAATACTATACACAATTCTAAAAAAAAAGCAAATTTCGCCACTAAAAAGACTATATAAAAATAGTTGGGGTCTAGATACGCTATAAGATTACATAGGGTAATG
>NZ_JANFYN010000029.1 GCF_024460475.1 Holdemanella sp. MSK.7.32
TAATTTACAACAACAATATACTTACATTAAAATGTCTAACTTTTAGTCGTCTGTTTCTATATAAAACAAAGGATCGATATTCTATTTTTCCTATGAATATCGGTCCTTTTTCATTAATAGTATTCTTTACAATATTCGATAAATCCCTTCTTATATACTAAAGCTATTAAAGTCAACTTATTTTCTAACGCTGCTTTAGGTGTTGCTCCATCTTGTTCTTTAGCACTGACATTCGTTTAAGATGAATTCTGTTGGCCTAAGTACAATCATTACATCTTTTTTTACCGGTAGTGTTGTATCCTCTTTTGATACAATCTTAACCACAAGGCTAAATTATCCTTTTGTTTTGCCTATACTAAATTAGTATTGCCAAAAATAGGATGTTATTGCGTAACATCCTTCTTACTTATCAATGATTTAACAGCTTCTTCAATATCTTTCTCTGCCATATGATATTTTTCTTTTAAGAAAGGTATCGTTCCGACTTCTCCAAAACAATCTGGAACTCCTAGTCTTTTCATCACGCAAGGAGCTTCTTCAGATAACACTTCAGCAACGGCACTACCTAACCCATTCAGAATATTATGATTTTCCACAGTCACAATCGCTCCTGTTTCTTTCGATGCCTTAATTATCGCATCTTTATCGATTGGCTTAATTGTAAACATATCCAAAACTCGCACATGAATTCCTTCTTTTGCTAACTTATCAGCTACTCTACATGCATCCGCCACACATATTCCACTTGCGATAATTGTTGCATCACGACCTTCACGTAAAGTGTTTGCCTTTCCAATTTCAAAAGTAGAACCTGCCATATAGATTTGTTCTGCTTTTTTGCGTGATAAACGAATATAGAATACACCATAAATATCTTTTGTCTGTTTTAACATATCTGATAATACGATCGAATCTGTTGGTTCTATTATTGTAACTGTAGGAACACATCGCATCATACCTATATCTTCTAAAGGAATATGCGTACCTCCATTTCCTCCTGCAGTAAGTCCTGGATCAGAGCCAATAATGCGTACATTTAATTTCGCATAAGCACAAGAAATAAATACTTGATCCATTACTCGTCTTGTAGTAAAAGGCGCAAAAGTATGAGTAAATGGAATCAATCCTGTTGCCGACATACCGGCAGCTACACCAATCATATTTGCTTCTTGAATTCCACAATTTACCGTACGCTCTGGATACTTCTTAGAGAACTCAACCATCTTAATTGAATTAATAATATCTGCATCTAAATAAACAACTCTTTCATCTTCACTTGCCAAATCATCCATTACTTTTGCGAAAACCTGGCGCATTTCCAATTCTTCATTTTTAATATCTTTACAAATTTCAAACATGCCTAGGCCTCCTTAATAATTTCATCTAAATGATGTACTGCTTCTTCATACTGTTCTTCAGTAAAAGTCATGTGATGATTATAGAAAACATCTTTCGCAAATGTACAATCTTTTCCTTTTTCAGTATGTAGCACTATCATAGATGGCTTTTCCGTTTGTAGTTTTGCGATTGAAATCGAATTTCTTATTTCATCAACATCATTTCCATTTACTTCTTGTGCAAACCATCCAAAATCTTCAAATTTCTTTTTTAAGTCTCCTACATCGCAAATATCTTTTGTATATCCATCCAATTGTTTTAAGTTTTGATCAACAAATGCAATGATATTATTTAACTTTTTTGTTCCTGCAAACAAAGCACCTTCCCATACTTGACCTTCATCACATTCACCATCACCTAATACAAGATATACATATGAATTGATTTTTTGATAACGTAATCCCCAAGCTAACCCTAAAGCCGTGGACATTCCTTGTCCTAATGAACCCGTCGTCATATCGATACCTGGAACCATATTCATATCACAATGACTTGGTAATCTTGTTTGGGAAAGATTGATTGTTTTCATCCATTCCATTGGAAAATATCCCTTAAGCGCTAAAGCTGCATATACAGCAGGCCCACAGTGACCTTTGGATACTACTAAACGATCTCGTGTTTTCAAATGCGGTTCTTTTGGATCAATATTCATGACTCCATCATATAATACGGCTAATAAATCAGCCATCGACATGCATCCTCCAATATGTCCCGCCTTAACTGTGTTTAATCCGTATAAAACAGTTTTTCTAATTTCTGCTGCAAATATCTTCGTTTCTCTTGTTGTCATAGTAACACCTACTTATCATATACATTATTATAAATTTCAAGCATATCATTACTGCTTAACTCAACATAATTGTTATTTAATAGCCTTTGTTGTCCTTCTATTACGCTATTCACAAATTCAGGCAATTCTTCTTTTTTTATTCCATAACTGCTTAATGGTTTTCTTTTCAATATCTGATTTGTCAATTCAAATAAAGCTTTTAACGAATCTTCTTTTTCCACATCAAGTATTTCAGATAAAACTCTTAAAAAATCCTGAATTCTTCCATTCGGATCTTTTTCATAGTATTTATTGTATACAGATTCAAACATCAATTGATTCGCTTCTCCATGCGGAATATGATATGCACCTCCAAGTGGATAGCTTAACGCATGAACAGCCGCACAACCTGCATTTCCAAAAGCAATGCCAGCTAGATTGGATGCGATTAGGAAATTCTCTGCATATTGGCTCCAGTTTTCTTTACTATCATTAACAACTTTCTTAAATCCATCTAAAATCATTGTCATTGCCTTTACTGAGAACATTCTAGAATACAATGTGGAATTTGGAGATAAATATGATTCGATTGAATGAATCAATGCATCAATAGAACTAGTCGCAAAAAATTTATATGGTAAGGTATCAACCATTTCAGGAATCAATAATGCTTTGTCTGGATAAATCAAATCATCTGCCAATCCCTTTTTAGTTTTTCGCTTCTTCAACTCAGAAATCGCAACATTGGTAACTTCGCTACCCGTTCCACATGTAGTAGGAACGACATATAATTCCTTTGTTTTTTTATAAGGGATCTCTTGCATAATCACTTGATCAATCGTTCCTTCATAATCCAAAATTAGAAATTTTGAAATATCAATAATGGTTCCACCACCAATTGCAACAATTCGTTTAGTATTACTTGGAACATCTTTACGAATATTCTCAATCATTTCATCAGTAGGTTCTCCTATCCCATATCTTTCTTGAAATATAATGTGTGCTTCAACATCTTTAAGCTTACTATTATAAATAAACTCATTTGTAATAATTAAGTCTTCTTTCCCTATTTGCTCTTGCTTAAAACATTCATCAATAGTAGAGAATTTTCTTATTATTGTTTTTAAAACAAAGATATCTTTCATTATTTTATCCTCCTTGATTACATATTATCACCAATTGTCGACATTCACAATATAATTGTCGACATTTATTTATTTTTGTATACCTCACGTCATTATGTTATACTTAATCTAAATAAGGAGCTAACTATGAAAAAAAATGAAGGTCTAAGTGAACAAGTATATAATTATCTGCTTCTCCAAATTCTTTCTAATGAATTAAAACCCGGCGAAAAAATTGCAGAAACCAAAATTGCACAAGAATTTAACACTAGTAGAACGCCTATACGAGAAGCAATGAGGAAATTAGAAAGTCAGGGACTTATCCAAATATTTCCAAAGCGCTACGCTCAAGTTGCTAACTTTTCTGATAAAGAGATTAAAGATATTGGTATGATTCGTATATCACTCGATATTCTATCCATAAAACTTGTGGCTATTTATGGTAGTAAAGCCGAATTATTAAATCTAAAAAGTATTGCTGAACAGTGCTTAGAAGCTTTTAATAATAATGATGGAGTACAAAGAAGAAAATTGGATTCTGATTTTCACAAAGAGCTATGCCGTATCTCAAAAAATAAATTATTATTCGATATGCAGGAAGACTTATCCCTAAAAATTCAATTTATCTTAATGCACAATGATTTTAAATCAGTTAACGATAAAGAACATTTGAACCAACATATTCAAATTGTAGATTCGCTAATAGAAGGCAATATTGAGCAGGCATTGAAACTAGATATTCAACATTTATCTGAATTCTATTGTCTTGATATTGATTCACCTATCGAATTCTTTTTATAAAAAGCATAAAAAAACAAGTCAATTTTGTGACTTGTTTTTTTTCACCTATTTCTTTTCAAAAGCATTTGTTTCTGGGTTAAACTTAGCATCATGAAGCCAAGTAAATGCTTCATCTTCACAACGATCCGTTTGAAGCCATGGATTTCCATCTAAGTGACGAATCATCCAACAAGTATACATCTGATATCCAGGCGCTGTTGATTGTGGATGTAGCTTTCCTCCTGGAATTGCTGAAAAACTTCGGTTCACACTTTTATATACTTCATCCCCTACAAAACTAGCTCCAAATCCTTCTGGATGATCAAATAAGAAATAGTAACATTCTGGCTGTGGGTGTCTATGTGGCAAATATCCAGACCAGTTTCCTGGATCATTTAAAACTTCACCTAAAACCATATTACTTTTCGGTTCAATATCATGATCAATAATTGTATTTACTCTACGATTTGCGACATTGCCATACCAGCCTTGACTCGAATATTTCCATGGTGCATCTTCTGGTGTATATAATTTTGACTTAAATGTTACCTTATTTTTTGTTTTCTGAACTAAAATCTCTGTCTCTTCCAAAGCCTTTACAGAGATAATTTTACTATGTGAAACATGCCCTGCATATGGCCCTTCTAAAAATACACTTTTACGTGAAACAATTTTCTCAATTCCATCTACGTTTATTTCAATTTTACCATTCAATAATAAAGCCGCAATCTCTTCATCATCACTTGTAAATATTTTTGTTTGATTCTTTTCCAATTTATATACGCGAATATCCATCAACATATCTCTATATTCATTTTCATATGTTGTTAAAATCATTTCTCCACTCTCATCAAATTTTGGATATCCAAACACTTTTTTTTCCATAAACAACCTCCTATGTTAACTTTTTTACTACATTATATAAAGTTGTTTTATCCCCAACATTTCCAGGGAAAATCACAACAGGCAAATCTTCAAATTTACAATCATCAACACAACGAATCACACCCACATTTTGTTCAATTTGGCCTAAAACAAAAGCCATTTTTACATTCAAGCCATTTGTTAATGTATCCGATGATGTAATACCACCCTTTGTAATCAAAAAACGCGGCCTCTGTGTTAACTGCTTTAAAACATTAGTTAGTGCAAAAGATATTTGTGTTGCCATTTCTAATTGTTTTTCTTTATCCTCACTTGGAAAATCTACTCTATCTCTTCTTGTTGCTAAAACAACTAATTTATTATTCTGCAACAAATTATTTACAATATTCGTACATCGAATTGTTTCTTGTTCAAGCATCCCATTTAATATTTCGTGTTGGTTAAATTCAACCCATTCTAAATTTTTATAATTCTCTTTTAAATATTCAAGTTGTTCTTTTGTCTTATTTACATGAGACCCTACTATAATCAGTCCACCTAATCCCTCATTAATACAATCTTCTTTGTCTAGATAAGAATGATCAGTGATATGTCCTAATTCTTTAACCAGACTAGCTGCACATCTAAAAATATAGCGTTTATCCGTCTTCTCATAAGCCGATACAAACTTTTGTAAATCTTGCATACAAGTACAATTTACAATCACTTTCCTAAATCCAGAGACAGAATTTAATTTAGATACGACTAAAGATTCATCTTGTAAATCCGCTATAGAAAGGCTTATACAACTTGATGCTAAATATGACTTATTTGTTTTTTCTTCAACATACTCTTTTAGGTTACTTGACTGAAAAGAGAATGTTTTATCTTTTGCAAATTCTGTTTTACCTACAGGCACCCAAACTTCATTCAATAAAACATAATGAATATCCTTTTCTGTTTTGCGTATTCCATCTAAATAAGGGCAAAGTATTTCTCCATCAATATGTATGTGATTCTGTTTTAACACATCATAGATAACTTGTGTTTCTGTAGGATAATGTCCTCTTAATGTCGAATCACTTCTTGAAATAATTGTAAAATCAATGTCTAACTTTTTTGCTACATCTATAATATTTTGAATTAATTCTTTATGATATTGAATCGTATACTCTTTTGAAAACGCTCTAGAATTCGTCAATATATAAAACAAGTTTTGACTTTGTAAAAAAGCTTTTTCAATACTTACTTTGTCCGTTTGTGTAATCATATACACATCATGAACCGTTTGAATTCCAGTAGGATCATCATCAAGTACAATATATTTTTTATTCTCCATAAATCATGTCTTTTGCAGTTTGAATTGCTAGCTCCGGACTTGTTAAAACTGGTTTATCAACATTCTTTATATATGGTAAAATTGCTGTCATTGAACCTTGAGCTAGTACAATTACATCACAAGCCTTACTTGCTTCTTCAATTTTACTTAATACTAACTGATTATGTTTTTCCACATTCTTTTCTTTCATCAAAATATCCAAGGCCCCATCCACTAGATATTCAATAACCTCTACATCCTTATTTGCTTCTACAGCCTTACGTTTAATCAAATTGCAGCTAGGTAACATTGTTGATTTTACTGTCGCAATCACACCAATTTTGTTTCCTAATTCCACTGCTTTTTTAGCCATTGGCTCATCAATTTTTAAAGTTGGTATTGTTGTTGATTTTTTTGCGACATCAAAAGCTTCACCAACACTTGAACATTGGTTGAAAATCAAATCTGGATGTAATGAATTTGCGACTTGAACATACATGTTCATTCGCGAAATAATCTGTGGTGTTGGCCCATTATTCTTTTTCACTTCTTCTAGAAGTGAATCATCAATAATATTAACTAACTCAACATCTGGCATATATTTCTTAACCAATGCTTTTAAATCATTCAATGATACTGGGCTTGTGTGAATCATTACAATTTTCTTCATAGTTTTACCCCCTATAATCTTCTAATTTCATTATTGCGTTTAAAATCAATTCTTTTGTAACCTTATAAGGTACATGTCTTAACTCTTGATTGATTACGGTTTTTTCTAATATATCCGATAAATCTTCATTTCTTCTTAATTCTAAATCCGCTAAACAAATTGGAAGACCAATTTCTTCATGTAATTGATATGTTTTTTTCAACAATTCCAATTGATTGTCCATCATCAATTGCACTAAAGTGCCATAGGAAACAACTTCCCCGTGCAAATGGCCTTTTTCAATATGTTGACGTACAGTTAGTCCATAAAACAATGCATGCGATAATGCCGAATTATATTCGGAATCAACAAGCAAAGATACACATCCTGTAGTAATAATAATATTTTGAATAGTTCTTTCAACTTCATGACTCAACTTATACTCTTTGGCATCTTCTAATGCCTTCTTTGCATCTCTAAGTACAGGATAATAACAATTTTCTCCAATCTTAATACCTAACTCACTAGTGAAATTTAATTCATCATTTCGAGCACTAAACGTTGATTCAATGTGCTTAGCCATCGTATCTCCTATGCCTGCCCACAAGTATTTGATAGGTGCTCTAACAATAATATTTGGTTCAATAAAACAATGTACTGGTGGATTTTTCAGTTGCACAATTTCCAAAAACTCTCCATTTAAATCATACATAATGCTGATTTTAGTGACTGCCACGCATGTTGAAGCAATCGTGGGAATAGTATATACAGGAATATTCAATTGATTTCCAGCACACTTTACAGTATCAATACATTTTCCTCCCCCAATCGCAAATAATGCATTGCAAGATTGTATATCTTTTACCTGTAATATTTTATTCACATTTGCATAATTTGCTTCTTTTCCATAGCATTGCTCGGCAAGAATTTCATAGTTATCTGTATTTAATATTTTATCTACGTATTGTTTTGCCTCACCATACGCTTTTTGACCATAAAATACAGCTATTTTAGAATGTTTTGGGACAAATTTTTCTATTTCTAGAAGTGCATTTTCTCCCATTGTAAAGTTTGGTAAAAACGATGTTTTCATACTTAACTCCTAAAAAAGAGATTTTATTTCTCTAAAATCTCTTTTACAAATTTTTCCAATTCTGGATCTTGGCATCCTGCAAAGAAACATTCTTGAAATCTAGGTGACAAACTTCCTTTTACTAGTTCTGGATCAATTGCCTTTAAAGCAGAAATTAAATCTTTAGAAATAGCTTCCTTCATTTGAGATAATAAAGCCGCGTTTCTATTTTGTGATTCTTTTCTTCCTGGTTCATTTGGATAACCCATTCCTTTTGGGCTTCCAAAAGCTTTTTCAAAAATATATTGTAAATTTAAATCTGCACCCCATCCAAATCCTTTAGCGTATGGTAGCGCTAATGCGTTACCATTATTGATTTGCAAGAATAAGTATGCATCTGATGGATCAATACAGTAGCCACAAACAACACCAGGGAATGCGTTACAAGCCATCATAGCTCCTTGTCCTGTTCCACATCCAGTTACTACAAAATCTACCGCTTTAGAATTCAATAATAGAGCTGCTTGAATACCAATATTTAAATATGTTAGATATGGATCATCTCCATCTTTACACATTCCTGTGTTATACACAGTGTGTCCCATTGGTTCAACAACTTTTTTCAATTCATTCAATACTGTGGCATTTTTTGATGCCTGACTAAATTCATTAATTAATGCGATTTTCATATTCTTTATTCTCCTTGTTTATCTTGATAACCATCCACCATCAACAGGAATGGTTGCACCACATACATAATCGGATGCTTCGCTAGCTAGAAATATAGCGGCCCCTTGCAAAGTCTCTGGTTTCCCCCAGTATCCTGCAGGAATACGATCTAATACTTCCTTATTACGTACTGGATCTTCTTGCATAGGCTTTGTTAATGGAGTATCCATATAACCTGGTGCAATGCAATTACAATTGATACCATATTTAGCCAATTCATTTGCCATAGTTTTTGTTAGTCCCATAACACCACTTTTACTTGCTGTATAAGCCGCTGTTAATATGCCGCCTGTAAAAGACAACATACTAGCGATATTAATAATTTTTCCTTTTGTTTTCTGTGCAATCATTTGTTTAGCTACACTTTGAGACAACAAGAAAATAGATTTTAAATTCAGATTCAAAATATAATCCCAATCTTTTACATCATATTCAAGAAATGGTTCGCGAATATTGGCACCTGCATTATTTAAAAGAATATCCACATGGCCATATACTTTAATTACTTTTTCAACAATTTCATCCATCTTTTCTACAGTTGGATTTGATAAATCGGCACGATAATAATGGTATTTCACGCCTTCCCTTTCAACAGCTTCACGAATTACATGATCGTCTTCTCGTCTGCCTATATTAAAAATATCAGCTCCTGCTTTAGCTAATCCTTGGCACATTGCGAATCCTAGGCCTTGATTGGCTCCGGTCACAATAGCTACTTTTCCATTTAAATCAAACATTTTTGCCTCCTTTTAGCTAATAAATAAGGTAGGCATCACACCTACCTTTGTTTATTATTCATTTCCTACTGTAACTGTTTCTCCATATACATATTGATTATTTGAACCAATTACACGGATATAATCCTTAACAAACTTTTTGATAGCTTGTTCTGCAACCATCATAATTTGCATGTAATTTAAACCAGGATTTTCTTCCCATGCAGCCTTCATTGCATCTTCTGCAGCATGAAATGCATCTGTACATACATTAATTTTATTGATACCACCAGCAACAGCTTTACGGATATTTTCTTCTCCAGAACCAGAACCTCCATGTAATACTAATGGCATTTTTAATGCAGCTTTTAATTCAGCCAAGCGTTCAAAATCTAATACTGGAACATATCCTTTAGGGTAATTACCATGTGCCGTACCAATCGCAACAGCCAATGCATCCACACCTGTGTCCTTTACATATTGAACCGCTTGTTCTACATTTGTATATAAATCAACTTTAGAGTTATCACCATCTCCAGCTTGTCCTACATGTCCAAGTTCACCTTCAACACAAATTCCTTTTTGGTGTGCCAAAGCAGCAATTGTAGCTGTACGCTTTACATTTTCTTCATATGGATAGGATGAAGCATCGATCATTACACTTGAGAAGCCCCATTGAATAGCTGAAACTTCATCTTCAAATTTTTGTCCATGATCCAAATTTAAAGCTACTGGAACTGTTGCTCTTTCTGCCATTTCTTTGATCATAGGAACCATTTCAGTTGGATGTGCCAAGTTAGCCATCTGACCAACACCAATATTAATAATAATTGGTGAATGTTCTTCTTCAGCAGCTGTAATAACCGCACGAGCCATTTCCATATTTACACTATTTACTGCCATTACAGCATAATTGTGTTTATCCGCATGAGTTAAAATGTCTTTCATTGATACGTACATAATATACCCTCTTTCTATCTATCTTTTTAAATTATTCAATGTTGATATCTAAGTCTAAATCAACAACTTCTTCTTCGTGATTTTCTTCTTCAGCAGGTTTCTTTTTGAAGATTGCATATAAGATACCAGTTACGACTGAACCAACAACCATGGCAACTAACCACATTAATGGGTTTGTTGATAATCCACATACGAAGATACCACCGTGAGCAGCAGGAGTTTCTACACCAGCAGCCATTGCGATACCACCAGCAATTGCACTACCTACCATTGAGCAAGGAATAAAACGTAATGGATCGTTTGCAGCAAATGGTAATACACCTTCTGTAATGAAGCATAGTCCCATGAATAAGCAAGAAACACCAGTATCTCTTTCAGCTTGAGTAAATTTCTTTGGTTGTAAGAATGTAGCAATTGCAACTCCAATAGGAGGTGTCATACCACCAATAATTTTTGCTGATTCTGGAGCAGCATATCCATCAGCGAATAATGCATTGGCAGCCATAGATGCTGTTTTGTTGATAGGACCACCCATATCGAATCCCATACAAGCACCGATTACTGCACCAACTAAGAATTTAGAACCACCATTCAATGACATAATCCAATTTTGAATAGCTGTCATAACTGCTGTCATAGGTCCCATCAATAACATGAAGAATAATGCACCAACAATAAATGTAACGAATACTGGAATAATCAATACTGGAAGCAAGCCTTGTAATGCTTTTGGAAGTTTTTCACCATACTTCTTAAATACATTGACTAACCAACCAACGATGAATCCAAGAATCAATGCACCGATAAATCCGGCTTTTGCTTGGTTTGCTGTATATCCTAAGATAAATGCAGGAACAATACCTGGACGTTCTGACATAGAATATGCAATACCAGCTGCTAATACAGCACAAGCGAAGCTCATCGCAAAATCAGATAATTTTGAAATAGCCCACCAGAATTGGCCCCAATCAAATGCATTTAAATAAGAGAAGATTGTAGCTCCAGAAGCATCTGGTGCTAAGTTTCCAACTTCCCAACCTCCTAAACCTTTGGCAAGAGCTCCTAAGATACCACCGGCAACAACCATTGGAATCATGTAGGAGATACCAGTCATTAAGTGTTTTTTAAAATCTTGTAACATATTAATTTCTCTCCTTATTTAGTCCTGTTATTTTTTTCCTAATTTTTTTTCGATTGTTGCAATTAAACTTTTTGGACTCTTCATTGCAACACTAATTGGAATATCTACAACTGGTTTTCCTTTGAATCGTTCAACACCACCAACTGCGATATCATGAGCAAGAATTACTACATCAGCTGCTTTAATATCTTCTGGAGTCAATTCATTTTGTGCACCAATTGTTCCTTGTGTTTCAATTTTGCACTCATGACCAGCTTCAGTTGCAGCTTGTTGAATTTTTTCTGCAACAATGTAAGTATGTGCAATTCCTGCTGTACATGCTGTGATACCAATAATTTTCATTTTCTTTCACCTCCTGGCTTTCTTTTCTTTTGTTGTCCATATCATATATCGTAAAGCGCTTTCTTATTTCATTATTTAGGGCACTTTAATATGGTAATTTTTTATTAATTAAATTAAATCAATATCTAATTCCTCAATTGTTTCTTCCTCTTGATCCGATGTTTTTTCACCTTCTGCAACACAAGCTGAATCATTAATAATCACATCAATTAATTCTGATTTTGAAGTCACTTCTTGTAACTTACGAACACGATTGTCATTACCTAATTTTCCGGCTAGATCCGCCAATAATTTCATGTGATTCTCGGCAAAATTATTGTCGTCACTTACACAGAACAAGAAAATAATATTTGTATCTTGGTACCCATCTTCAGACATACAGCTCTCCCACTTTACATCTTGCACACAACGTCCAATCGCAATACCAATCTTGCGAACAGCACTACTTTTGCCATGTGGAATCGATATTTTATGTCCCATTCCTGTAGGTCCTTCTGCTTCACGAACATAAATGTCCTTGACAAACTGATCTACATCCGAAATATATCCTGCCTGTAACAATCTTTTGCTCAGATTGCGTAAAGCCTCATCTTTCGTTGTGCCCTCAAGTTCCAAATCAATGATTTTTTCATCCAAAATTTCTTTTAATTCCATAATAATCTCCCTCCGTTATTGAATTAAGAATCGATAAAAATCTATATTTGATGTAAAGCCACGTAAGATACTTACTTGTTCATCTCCATCAACCAATTTTATATATTGTTTATAGAATTGCTGCGTTCTACGTATCTCAAAGTCTGTACTAAATTTAACAACCAACAAGAACACAACATCGACATATTTTGAATCCCACAAGATTGGTTTATCTAATGTAGCAATCACAGTCTTTGCCGTATTGACCTCTTGCGTATCTCCATGAGGTATCGCAACACCATTCCCAATTGAAGTAGGTGTCATATTTTCGCGTTCCATTACAGTTTTAAAATACTTTTTAGTCACATAACCTTTATCAACCAGTTTGTTACAAAGCATCGACAACAATGATTTTTTATCTTTGACTTTTAAATGACAAAAAATCAAATCTGGCTCAAATAACTCGTGACATATCGCATTAAAACGTGCTGGCCTATCTTGCTTTTGCACACTTAATTCTTTGATTTTATCTTTTACACAATTCAAATTTGAATCACTCAACCAATCATCAATTTCCACTATACGATCATCTTCTGAATGTAAGTTTTTAGTTGTTAAAATCAAGTCATCTTTACAACGTGCTAATGAAAAATCATGCATACTTTGTACATGGATTTTCTTTATTTCGTCGCAATTCCTTCTTAATTTATCGCAAATCATCTGGTTAATTCCATTCGATGCATTGGATACAAGAATTGCGGAAATCGGCTTTGAATTTCGCTCTAATGCAGATTGAATATAAATGGTGATGAAGCTTAATTCATCTTCTGTTATTTTCAAATTGAAATACTCTTCAAATAAAACTGAAATCAACCAAGATACTCTAAATGTAGTTGTATACTCATTTTTTATATACCCAGTTAGTTCATTGTTTGCACTACGATTGTATTTCAATCTGAAAATCGTAGGCCTTAAATGAATTAATAATCCATTATATAATTCGGTATCTTGTCTTAAATCCACATTTGTAACATTACTGATTACGTCAATCATTTTTTCTACGAATTCTTTTAATTTCGCATCATATTGCTCGATCAAAGATTCTGTATCATATGGCATTGCTTCATAATCAATCATTTTAGAACATAGGATCTGAATGGATAAGAATGCGATTTCTCCATCAGGTATATCTACATGAATATATCTTTGAATCTTTTTATAAATCTTTTCTGCTAAATGATATTCACTATATTGAGAAAGAACTTCAAATTCTTTTTTTGAAATATTCAAATTCTTGATTTTATTCGTAACATTTTCATAAACAGCAATACTTGTATATACCAGAATTTCATCAAAAGATTCATCGACAAGGTTGAATCCCCATTCTTTTTCAACTTCAAGAATAGCATCTTTAATAATATCAACTTGTAATCCAGGCATAAAATAAGTAATGCCTTCATAAATTGAATGTGCCTCATCTAACTTAGTAATATAGTTTTTTAAAGCTAAACGATAAGAAGTTTCACTATACTCTAGTTCTATTCCTTTGTTACGAATCACATTCAACTTAATATCAAACATGTTCAACCAATCTTTGCAGTCTGAGATAACTTTCAACATTGTTGGTACACTCAAATATAATGTATCGGCCAAATCTTTCGAAGTAAGCCTTTTTTTGCTGTTCACATTCAGTATTTCTCGCAATGCCAATACCATTCGAGATTTATCCGATTGAACCAATTCGTTTTCATCAGCACTAATCAATTTTTGTATCTTCGCTCTTTGAGAAGTGTTGCACTCGAGCCACATTCCGATACGAGGTTTTTTTTCAATTGTACCTAGATCATTCTCTTTCAACATATAGTTGATTGAATCAATCTTTGTACGAATTGTTTTTTCAGATAACCCTATTTCATCAGCCAATTGCTTGTTCGTGACCATTTCATGTGTTAAGAAATATTTCAATATTAAATTTGAATAAATAGTCGTCTTATTTTTAACTGCGTTCAATTCGCTCACTCCTTGCACGTATAAATTAACATATTAAAATTTTGATAAAATTAAAAAAAATGGACTTTAAAGTGGTAATTTTTGTGTTATTTCTTTATAAATGTAATCTCTTTCAGAGAATTCAGTACTAAAAAAGCCCCTTATTAAGGAACTCTAATTAAAATATCGTTTTCATTGAAATAATTCATATATCGTTTATTTGGCAACTTATTAGTTACCACCACATTCATAGAATCAATAGGCGCAAAACAATTATAGGATACACGCGAAAATTTTGTGTCATCCGCTAAAACAATGACTTCTTTTGAAGTATGAATAACATGATTTTTTACCATCCCTTCAAAATTATCCATGTTCGTCAAACCATTTTCTAAAGATAAACCATATGTAGAAATAAACGACTTTGCAAAGTTATAGTGAAGTGCAGACACATCAAAAAAGAAGCTCTTTACTTTTTCTCTATATTCTCCACCTAACAATATAATCTTTACATTTTTCTTGCCTTCGAGCATTTCAAAGGCCAATGCACTATGCGTTATAACAGTAAGATGCATATCTTCATTCATAAAAGGGATAATTTGACATGCAGTTGTACCAGAATCAATAAATATTACATCTTGCTCTTCTAATAAACTTGCAGCAACTTTACCAATTTGTTGCTTCTGATTCAAATTTTCTATTTCTCTTGATTTGATATCAATAACCTCAGTGTTTGCGACAATATCCTCGTTATAGACAACTCCACCATATACTTTTTTTATCACATTGCGATTTTCTAATTCTTTCAAATCTCTACGCAATGTTTGTATTGAAATATCAAATTGATTTAACAACTCATCTAAAGAGGCAACTTTTGCATTTTTAATATAATTTTCTATTTCTTGAATTCGATTGTACTTCATATCTATCATCCTTTTGTGAAATTATACCATTTTTTATCTTATGATAATCTAATTTTTACCACATTAAAGATGTATTTTTTTAATTTAAGCCCTTACATAACAAACTAAAATATAAATAAAGAGAGGTATTTTAATATGCATACAGTTTTATATACGATAGTTATTGTTCTTATTATCATTTATGGTTTTAAAGCCTATCAGAATTATCCATCCTACAAGAATTCAATTCTTCCAACACTATTTCCTAATTATTTTGAATTCTTTTGGCGCATGTTTATTCGAAAAGATACATCAAATAGTTCTTATTTAAACAAGAGTATAGGAAACCACAAGCTTTCATTCGCGACAATTGAAAACAGACAACACCAAGTCACTTCTAAATTTGTTCTTTTTTTCTATAACAAAGGAATCGCAATCGTTGAATATTTGGATTATCCTGGTACGTATTCTGGTAATGACGAAGATCGTTCTTGGATCATTAAAAGTAACAACAAAAAGATCCGCATCACTAATCCGATTCATGAGTTACAAACATATAAAAATCGAATTCAAAAAATGTTTAAGGATGGACAAATATCATCTGTGATTGCCATTAAAGATGATTCTGAAATTGATAAGATTCAAACACAGACGTTATACTGCAAATATAAGGATGTCATCACTACTCTAAACAATATTCAATGTGAGCACACGCTTAGTGAAAGTGAAATTCAAAATTTATTCGATTCATTCAATCAAAAACGATCAACATTATCATAACTTACTCATAATTAATTCATTTTTTACCATATATATACTCATTTTATTTTAATTATTCCTATTCTCTTAAGAGTATTCTATTCATATAAGATAAACAAAATTGGAGGTTATTATGAAATACTTAAACTTTGATACAAACCGTCCTTATGATTTAATTTTATTAGGACGCGTTGCGATTGATTTAAATCCAGCTGTTAGTGAGGGCTTTAAACCATTAAAAAATGTTTCTCATTTTGAAAAGTATGTTGGGGGCAGCCCTGCAAATATCGCTTGTGGTGTAACTCGTCATGGTATGAAAGCCGGTTTTATTGGAAAGGTTTCTGATGATCAATTTGGTGATTTTGTGACGGACTACTTTAACGACCATAATATTGATACTAGTCATATCACACGTTGTACAAATGGTGAAAAATTAGGACTTACTTTTACTGAAATGTTATCAAGCACAGAAAGTAGTATTCTAATGTATCGAAACTGTATTGCAGATTTACAGCTATCTGTTGACGACATTGATGAGGATTATATTGCGAGTGGAAAAGCCTTGTTAATTAGTGGAACAGCATTAGCACAAAGCCCAAGTCGTGAGGCTGTACTTAAAGCAGTTATGTTCGCAAAAAAAACGAATACGCCTATTATTTTTGATATTGATTATCGTGAATACAATTGGAAAAATGAGGATGAAATTTCTATTTACTATTCAATTGTTGCGAATGAAGCTGACATCATTATGGGGTCAAGACAAGAATTTGATTTAACAGAAAGATTGATTCAACCTAATATGACTGATGAAGAAACGGCTAAATATTGGCAAGCTAAAAATGCGAAAGTGGTTGTTATTAAACATGGTATGAAGGGATCTACAGCTTATCTAAACAATGGTGAAAGCTACTCAATCAAGCCTTTCCCTGTTAAGTCAAGAAAAGGTTTTGGCGGAGGTGATGGCTACGCCTCTGGATTCTTATATGGCATTTATCAAGAATGGCCAATGATCGATTGTTTGGAATTTGGTAGTGCTGAAGCCAGTATGATGGTTCGTTCTAATAACTGTTCTGATGATTTACCAACCACAGAACAAGTTCAACAGTTTATAAAAGAAACAAAAGAACAATACGGCGAAATGATTGCACGTATATAGGAGGTTACTATGTCTAGAGATTTTATTATTCCAAAACATATTATCACGGGAGAAAATGCACTATCTGAAGCAAACTTACATTATGGAAAAAAGGCTTTAATTGTTACAGATCCTGTTATGGTTGAATTAAAAAATGTTGACAAAGTTGTTCAAAAATTAGATCAAGATCATATAGAATATTCTGTCTTCTCTCAAATTACAGGTGAACCTACCGATCTAATGATTGAAAAAGGTGTTGAACAATACAGAGCTGAAGATTGTGATTTCTTAATTGCTATTGGTGGAGGAAGTCCGATTGATTCTATGAAAGCCATTGGTGCCGTAATCACAAACGGACAAGAAATTGATGATTATTTAGGAAAAGAAATAACAATTGAAACACCAGGCATGATTGCCATTCCTACAACGGCTGGGACAGGTTCAGAAGCTACACAGTTTACAATCATCACAAACACAAAAAAAGACATAAAAATGTTACTAAAAGGAACTGTTCTTATTCCAGATTTAGCTATTATAGATCCTCAATTTACATTGAGTGCTCCAAGTAGAATTACAGCTGCAACTGGACTTGATGCCTTATGTCATGCTGTAGAATCATATACATCAAAAAAAGCACAGCCTTTATCTAAATCCTTTAGTGTATCGGCTGTAAAACGAATCTTGAAATATTTACCTATCGCATATACAGATGGAAGCAATGTAAAAGCTCGTGAAGAAATGTCAATTGCTGCTCTAGAAGCAGGTATCGCATTCAATAATGCTTCTGTAACGATTATTCATGGAATGTCACGTCCAATCGGTGCTTTATATCATATCCCACACGGATTAAGTAACGCTATGTTGATTAAAGAATGTTTCTCCTTTGCCTTAGATGGAGCTTATCCTGAATTTGGTACGCTAGCTAAAGAGGTCGGAGTTGCTACTTTAGAGGATTCCGATAAAGAAGCTTCTGAAAAACTTCTTAAAGCTATGGTAAATTTAGTTGAAACATGTCATGTTCAAACCTTACAAGAATATGGTGTAAATAAAGAAGATTTCTTAAATCATATTCCAAAGATGGCAAAAGATGCCATGGATTCTGGTTCTCCTGGAAATACAATTAAAGATTGTACTCAACAAGATCTAGAAAAAATTTATAAAAAAGTCATAAATGCGTAAAAAGAAGCTCTACGCTTCTTTTTTTAATATATTGGAATTAAAGCTAGTACAACCGCAACCCCTAATAAACCAATTGCAATCTTATGCATAATCTCTTCCTTTTTTGTATATGCATTATCAGGTTGTGTTTGTTGTCTTTTTGTGAATTGCATACGCACATAACACATCAATATTAATCCTGCAAATCCTAAAACGTATGTAATGATTTCTTTTATTGACACAAATATTCCTCTTTTCCAATTTAATTATATATATAAATAATAGTTAAGAAAACAAATTTAACTGCCACATTAATATGGTAAATATTACCACAATAAAAATCGTTTTTATTTTATTATCATTCTTTTTTTCATCTTATAATTTATTTGAAAGTGAGGAACTACATATGATGAATTATATTAAAAGTACAAGTAGCGAAATCGAACTAACAAATCGTACAGATCTATATCCTGATATGATGTTATACTCATACTTGATTCGCCCTAGTAAAGGAGATGTGAAACATTTTTATAGTGATGATAAAGAAACTTTAATTTTGTTACAAGAAGGCTCACTAACATTGAAATACGAAGACAAAGAAGCCACAATCACTCGTAGCAATGTGTTTGATGATGCTCCTGTTGGATTACAATTCAATAAACAAGTCGCAGTTGAAGTTATTGCAAATGAAGATAGTGAATACCTATGTTTCCAAACAGAAAATGATAAGACATACCCTACAACTCTATTCAACAAAGATAATGTAGTTGTCGTAGATCGTGGAGCTGGACAATGGAACGAATGTGCTACTCGTAATGTTCGTACAATGGTTGACTATAAAATCAATCCTAATAGTAACATGGCCTTTGGTGAAACAGTAAACTACCCAGGTAAATGGAGCACATTTATTCCACACTTACATGATCAACCAGAACTATACTATTATCGTTTCAATCGTCCTGAAGGATTTGGTGCAAGTTTCTATGGAGATAACGTTTACCAAATCAAAGATAGAAGCTATATTTGTGTAACAGAAAAATTAGCCCACCCTCAAGTCACGGCTCCAGGATACGCAATGAATTATTTCTGGATCATTCGTCACTTTGATGACAATCCTTGGACTGGTGCAGAAAACGTTAAAGAACACGAATGGTTGCTAGATCCGAACTGCAAAATCTGGCCTGAAAAATAATATAAATAAGAGCTGCATTGCAGCTTTTTTATTTGGGTTTTGCATTATAATATATCTGAGGTATTGATTATGAAGAAAATATATACATGTATGCCTTTAAAGGAAAAACATAAAAAACTATTAGAAAGTTCATCGTCCAATTGTGAATTCATCCATTTAGGACAAATAAAGCCTAGTCTTGAACAAGTCAAAGATGGGAATGTCATCATCGGAAATATTCCAGTAGATATTCTTAAAAACATTCCCAATTTAGAATTTGTACAACTCAACAGTGCAGGTACAAATGGATATTCAGATAATCCAGACTTTCCTAAAAATGTATTACTGGCCAATGCCACAGGTGCTTATGGAGTTGCGATTTCAGAATGTATTCTAGCTGGCATTTTAACTTTAATGAAACATATGCCTAGTTATATCCAAAATCAATCCAATCATGAGTGGAAAGATGAAGGAAGTGTTAAATCGATTTATAACTCTAATATTCTTGTACTTGGTTTGGGTGATATTGGTAAAGAGTTTTCTAAAAGTGCCTATGCGATGGGTGCTCATATTACGGGGATTAAAAGAAATATTAAAGATAAACCAGATTATATTGATAAATTATGTACAATGGATTCACTATATGATGAATTAGAAAAGGCAGATATCATTGTTTCAAGTCTTCCTGGATCTAAGTCTACGTATCATTTATTAGGTGAAGAAGCTTTAACCCATGTTAAGAAACACCCAATTTTCGTCAATGTAGGAAGAGGTTCTTTAATTGATTCTAAAGTATTAGAAAAGGCATTAAAAGAAAAGATATTCTCAAGTGCCTATATTGATGTAACGGATCCTGAACCATTACCTAAGGAAAGTGAATTATGGAATCTAAACAATTTAATCATCACTCCACATATCACGGGCGGGTATCATTTAGAAGAAACTTTGAATCGTATTGTCCAAATAAGCGCTACAAACATTAAGAATTATTGTGAAGGAAAAGAACTTATAAATAGAGTGAATCTAGAGGTATAACATAATGTTTCATTTATTTAAAAAGAAAGAGAAAATAAAAAAAGAATCGCCACCAGGGACAATTCGTAAAGAGTTTCATTTTGAAGGAAATGTTCAAAATATTGGTTTTCGTTTTGAAGTACAAAGCCATGCCAAACCATTAGGTATTACTGGTTATGCCAAAAATAATGATGATGGTAGTGTTACTGCACAATTACAGGGAAGCTTAGAAGATATTAATAGAGTCATTCTATCTCTTCAAAACATTGATCGTATTCAAATTGATTCGATTACCTCAAAAGAGATTCCACTTGATTATTATGAAAAGGATTTTAGTATCATCTATTAACTTGAACAATGCTCATGATTTAGAGCATTGTTTTTTCGTTTTCTTTTACATAACTTAGATATGCATTTTTTGAGGCTTCTGCATCAGCAATTGCTTCTTCAATTGTATCTCCACCTCCTACACAACTTTTTAAATTTGGATACTCAACACACCATTCTGTTTTTCCATTTTCTAAATGCATAGGATATACTTTCATTGCATAGTCCATATTTTTCTCCACCCTTCTACTTGTAATATCATCACATAAACAAGAAAAGATATCAATTCATTTTATTTGAACTGATATCTTTTACTTTATCTAGATAAATTTGTATTCTTAGAATTCATGATCTTAAATACATCTTCTTGGGTTACCACATTAAAATCATGTTGAATCATAAGCTTTAATACACTCGCACTGATTGCGAAATCGACTGTTTTCTGTGGATCAAACCCATTGATTAGTCCATGAACAAATGCAGCACCATAGGCATCTCCTGCACCTACCGCTTCTAAACTATGTACTCTATGAATTGGACTTTGGTAGAACTTTCCATCTACATAATAGATGCCCATCCAATCTCCTTCTTCTACAGTATGCATATTTCTTAATACACTAGTCACACTCTTCACATTTGGGAATTGACGAGTAATTTCTAACATACCTTCTTTATAAGTATCAATCTGATCAATACCTGTAGATAAATCTCCATCAAAGGCATGAATACCTAGTGTTGCTTCAAAATCCTCATCATTGGCAATACATACATCTACATACTGCATTAAATCGCGCATGACAACTTGCGCTTGTTCTTTAGACCACATTTTTCCACGATAATTTAAGTCACAAACAACTTGAATACCATTCTCCTTACAATACTTCAAAGCACTTCTTACTGTATCCTCAACATATTTAGATACAGCTGGAGTTACACCTGAAAAATAGAAAACATCACCTGGCTCTAAGATATTTTCCCAATGATATTCACTTGGCTGAGACAATGAAAAAGCACTAAATGCACGGTCATATACAACGTTTGTATTACGAATATCACTTCCTTTTTCAAAGAAGTAGATTCCTAATCTGTCTCCACCTCTAACCAAATAATCCGTATTTACGCCATAATGACGAACTTCACTTAACGCTGACATTCCCACTGGATTGTTTGGTACTTTAGATACAAAAGCACATTTATCTTCATACATCGCTAAACTTACAGCTACATTGGCCTCTGCACCACCATAACTAGCCTCAAAACCATCGCTTTGCATAATACGCAAGTTTTCAGGTGTTTTTAAACGAAGCATGATTTCTCCAAAAGTTACTACCTTCATAATATATATCCTCCATAAACTCTTTAATTATACCATTTTTTAATGTCTACTCCCCCTTATTTTTTTTACCTTTTCATGAAAGGGATTTCAAAAAAGTGCTTGTATTTTATTTTTAGCTATGCTATCATCCTTCATGTAAATAACGGCTGTTACTGGTAATGCAGGCAAGACCAAGATATTTAAGTTGCATTTTTAATGCTCTTTTTATCTTGGTCTTTTTTATTGCCATAAGCCTAGAAAGAGGAGAATATGAATTATCAACAATTAGGAAATGATATCATCCAAAACATTGGTGGTATCGACAACATCAAACAATTAACACATTGTGCAACTCGTTTAAGATTCGAATTTTACGACATGAATAAAGTCAACACCAAAAAAGTGGAATCTTTAAACGGCGTTATCAGCGTAGTAGAAAAAGGGGGTCAATACCAAATTGTAATTGGCAATGAAGTGCAATCCGTTTTTAGAGCCATTCAATCCCAAATGAAAGATGTTCCTTCTACTTCTCATGAAGAATCCGATGAAGAAAAAGGCAGTATTGTCAATCGTATTATCAGTGTAATTTCCACTACATTTACCCCTGTGATTCCAGCCCTAATCGGCGGTGGTATGATCAAGGCCGTATTATCTATTCTTGTTTTATTTAACTTAGTTAATGAAGCAAGTTCTACTTATGAAATCATCAACTTTATTTCCGATGCCCCATTCTATTTCATGCCTGTCCTTTTAGCTTATGGAGCCAGCCAAAAATTCAAGACAAGTCCAATCATGGCAATGACTATGGCATGTGCTCTTTTACACCCAACATGGTCAGGCTTAGTCACTGCAGGAAGTCCATTAACATTCTTTGGAGCACCTGTTGTATTAGTTGACTATGCATCCAGTGTAATTCCCATTATTTTAAGCGTATGGATCATGTCTTACGTTGAAAAATTTGCCGAAAAATACTCACCATCTATTATCAAATTTTTCTTAAAACCACTTTTAGTTATGTTTATCTCTGTACCAATCGCATTAATCATTGTTGGTCCATTAGGAAACCTATTAAACGATTTAGTACAATCTGGCGCTAACTATTTAAATGCACACGTAAGTTGGTTAATTCCAATGTTGATGGGAGCCTTCCAACCATTCTTAACACTAACAGGTACTGCGTGGGCCATGACTCCAATTGCGACAAGTCAAATTTCTACACTTGGATATGAAATCGTAAATGGACCTGGTATGTTAGCAAGCAATATTGCACAAGGTGGTGCTACTTTGGCGGTTGCTTTAAAAGCAAAAGACGAAAACTTAAAATCTCTTGCATCATCATCTGGATTTACAGCTGTTATGGGAATTACAGAACCATGTTTATATGGTGTCCTATTAAAATTAAAACGACCATTTGTTGCTTCTATGATTGGTGGAGCCGCCGGAGGTATCTATGCAGGAATTACCGGCCTAGTTCGTTATGCCTTTGTTTCACCAGGATTAACTGCTATTCCAGCCTTCATTGGTAAAAACCCTATGAACGTAGTTCATGCCATTGTCACAATCATTATTTCTTTCGTTGTAGGTTTTGTCGCATCATGGATTCTAGGATTTAAAGGAGATGAACCACAAGAAAAAGTGGTTTCTACTACTATTTCAAAAGATCAAATCTCTGCTCCTTGTGATGGTACAGTAAAACCTTTGTCTGAAGTAAATGATGATGTATTCTCACAAGAAATTATGGGAAAAGGAATCGCAATTGAACCAAGTACTGGAAACTTATATGCACCATGTGATGGAACAATTACTGTATGTTTCCCAACAGGTCATGCGATTGGATTAAAGTCAAAAAATGGAGCGGAAATCTTAATGCACGTAGGTATCGACACAGTTAACTTACAAGGAAAATACTTCAGTCCTCAAGTCCAGGTTAATGAAGAAGTTAAAAAGGGACAATTACTTTTAAATTTTGATTTAGAAAAAATCAAAGAAGAAGGTTATGACACAACAACACCAGTTATCATCACAAACTCAAAAGATTTTAATTCTGTTCAAATTGAAAAACAATCAACAATTCAACATGGAAATACATTAATTTCTTTAGACTAGGAGGTAAAACCATGCACTATTCTAAATTAAAAGACTTCCCACAAAATTTTTTGTGGGGAGCTTCTACCTCGGCTTATCAAGTTGAAGGTGCCATCGCTGAAGATGGTAAAAGCCCGTCCATCATTGATATGTATGAACATCCAAGTGATGTAGCTGATTTCTCTGTCGCATCCGATCATTATCATAGATATAAAGAAGATATTGCGTTATTTGCCCAAATGGGATTAAAAGCTTATCGTTTCTCTATCGCATGGACTCGTATCTTACCCAATGGAACAGGTAAAGTTAATGAAAAAGGCATCGAATTCTACAATAACGTCATTGATGAATGCTTAAAATACAACATCGAACCTGTTATTACAATGTATCACTTTGATTTACCATATTGCCTAGAAGAAAAGGGTGGTTGGTTAAACCGTGATACGATTGAAGCCTTTATTGAATATGCCAAAGTATTATTTGACCACTTTGGATCAAAAGTAAAGTATTGGTTAACAATCAACGAACAAAATACGATGATTCTACATCCTGGTGCAATCGGCTTACCTAAAGGTGGTAAATTACCATCAAAAAAAGATTTATATCAACAAAACCACCATATGATGCTTGCTCAGGCAAAGGTCATGAAACTATTCCACACCATGGTTCCAGAAGGAAAAATTGGACCTGCACTTAATTTAACAGCTATGTATCCAGCTACATGCAATCCGAATGATGCGATTGCCGCTCACAACTGGGAAGTACTTCGCTGTTGGAACTTTGTCGATGTTTGTGCATTTGGAAAATACCACCCTTTGGCATGGTCTTACCTAAAAGATCGTAATATCGCTCCAGAAATTCAAGATGGAGACTTTGAAACATTAAAAGGTGCAAATCCGGACTTTATCGCCATGAACTATTATTCAACCGCAACAATAGCAGCAAGTAAAGGAGATGCTTCGGATGTAGCGGCAAGAGCTGGTGATCAACAAATTATGCTAGGTGAACAAGGCGTATATCGACCTAGTGAGAACCCATACGTAGAGAAAACACAGTATGGATGGGTTGTTGATCCAGTTGGATTCAGATATACTTTAAGAAAGGTATATGAACGTTACCAGCTTCCTATTCTGATTACAGAAAATGGAATTGGTGCCAATGACACATTAGAATCAGATGGATGTATTCATGATCAATATCGTATTGATTTTATTCAAAAACACCTTCACCAAATGCGCTTAGCCATTACAGATGGTGTCAAAATGCTTGGCTATTGTCCTTGGGCTGCCATTGATGTTGTTAGTACACATCAAGGCTATAAGAAAAGATACGGATTCATTTATGTCGATCGTGATGAATTTGATTTAAAAGAGTTAAAACGATATAAAAAAGACAGTTTCTACTGGTACAAACAAATAATTGAGGAAAACGGAAAGAATATCTAGATATATGAGGTGCTTCACATGATTATCGAAAAATTTTTAAACAACAATATGCTTCTAGTGAATGATAATCATGAGGAAATGATTGTGATGGGAAAGGGGCTACGTTTTCACTATAAAGTAGGAGACGAAATTAGAGATGAAGATATAGAAAAAACATATGTTCTTCAAGATAATACAAATAAAAATGGATATCTTCAAGTTTTAGAAAACGCACCCGACATCTATTTAGAAATTGTGCACCACATCATTGAAATGGCACAACTTAAAATTTCTTCTCCATTCAACAAACAGATCTTTGTGACTTTGTTAGATCACTTGTTATATGCAGTAGAAAGATATGAAAAAGGCATTGTTCTACAAAATAGAATGTTGTGGGAAATCCAAAAATTTTATCCAAATGAATTTATGCTTGGTTTACAAGCTGTAGACTACATTAATGAAACACTAAACGTTAAACTTCCTGAAGCTGAAGCTGGAAACATTGCCTTTCACTTTGTGAATGCACAAATCAAATCCAACGATCTTTCAACAGAAAATGGTATGTTGATGGTCAAAATGTTAAAAGATATTTTTCAAATCATTCAATTACATTATGGCTATACAATTGATGAGAATTCGCTGAACTATTCAAGATTTGTTGTTCACATGCAATTTTTCTTACAACGACTTTTAGAAAATAAAATGCTTGAAAATGAAAATGATGATATATATTATACATATATTATCAAGAATTCTTCTGCATTAGACTGCGTAGAACAAATCGAAAAATATATCGATAGGTTACTACATAAACAAATTACACGTGATGAAAAAATATATTTAATTGTGCATATTACGCGTATCACAACTCATTAAGTATCGCAATGGCGGTACTTTCGTATTATAGAACTAGAAGTTATTCAAGTAATAATTCTAGTTTTTTATTTTA
>NZ_JANFYN010000003.1 GCF_024460475.1 Holdemanella sp. MSK.7.32
CCAACACAAATCCACTCATCAATAGTAAACTCAACCATTGATTCATATTGTCTGAATAAGCCGTATTCAAAGACTTCTTCTTTTCAGACTTAACATTCGCTTTCTTATCTACCTTTGAAGTTGTTGGCTTTTCTGTATTCGTACTAGGCTTTTTATCTTCTTCTGGCGTTGTCGGATTTTCTGTATCCGTACCAGGCTTAGCATCTTCTTCTGCTCCAGGCTTTTCAACAACTTTATTCTTCACTTCAAATTCAGTTGTACATTCTCCATCCGTGTAAACCACACTCAATGTATGTTTACCAACAGACAACGTTTCAAGATAATCCTTCTTCAATGTGACAAGAGTAGAACCAGTAATCACTGTATACTTATCTGCACCAATTAAAGTGCCATCCACCTTAACACCTGTAAATTTAGAGAATTCACCATCCGCTTTGAAGCCAAGATCCTTACCACTATTTTTGATCCACTCTCCACTTGCTCCGTCAATAAAGTTATATGTTGGAAGAGTTCGCTTGTAACCACAAACATTACATGTAGTATCTCGGCTCGTACTAAACTGATGATAACCTTGATATTTTATCGTATACGCTTTATTTGGACACAATGGATCTGTACACTCTTGCCAATGTCCAATATTATCATAACTCCACTTACCATAAGTATGCGTATGAACTGGAACTATTTTCTTATATAAAGCTTCAATTTCAGCATTGGAATCCAAGATTGTTACAGTTGTATTTATACTCTTGTAATTGTCAAAAGTTACCTTACCTGAATTTGTTTTCCACCGATCAAATTCCATACCAGCAACAGGTGCATCCGCTTGAATACTTACAACTTCATTTTCTTCATACGTTCCAGAACCCGTACCATTCTTCACAATTAAATCAAATTTCAAAGTTGGTGCAGGAATAGAACTTTCCTTATATACAGCCCTAATGTTTGCGGCCATTGCCTTCGTTGTAACTTTTGTGATTACACTATTTACATCTTCAATGACTGCATCACCAGAAACAAGTTCCCACTTATCAAATTCTTTACCTAACTCCGGCGCATATGCCTTAATAATGACCTCACTATTTTCACCATATTCTCCAGAACCAATTCCACCATCAACCTTTAATGCGTATTTTGCAGGTCCCGGTGGCGTAATTGGAGTTGCATCCTTATATACTGCTTCAATCTTTACATCAGCTTGTTTAATAATCACTTCGGTAGTATCTTCTAACCAATTTTGAATATACGGATGTCCCTCTTTTACTTCCCATTTCCAGAATACTTTTCCTGCAGGGGGAGCATCTGCTTTGATTGTTACAACAGTACCCTGTGTAAAACTTCCAGAACCCGTACCATTGACAACATTAAGTTTAAAGCACTTATCCTTATAAACAGCTTCCACTGTAACTGGGCCATCCACATTTGTAATTGTTGTAGTTTCACTATTTACATCTTTAATTGTCGCTTTACCAGCCTTTATGACCCATTTATCAAATTCTTTATCATAAGAAGCAGACGTTTTGGCTACAAGCGTTGCAACATCACTCTTGGAAACAATTAAAGAATCACTACCATTCACAGTTCCATTACGAACAATAATTTTACTTGTTGTATCATCATATTCTGGAACTATAACCTTCGTATAAGGACTTGCAGCATAATTCGGTTTCTCAGCATACCAAACTACATACTCGCCCGGTTCTAAACCCGTGGTTTCCCCATCGTCACAATAATGAACATAGTCACCTGTTATAAATGCTCTCTTATAACGCATTGCGGATGTTGTACCCGTAATCTTACCATCCTTAGCACTTGAACTCGAAGGAGCTACACCCTGTAAACCACCTGGCGTATCTTGCTGGGCCTCACGAATTTCCCATTCAATCGTTTTTTCATCCGTCGAACCATCTTCCCATTCATAACCTTCAAGTAAATTCACTTTCGCTGTATAATTTCCAGCATTCGTTGCCTTATAGTCACCACTAAGTGTATAGCCTTCACCTGCATCTACACCTACTTGTTCTTTCCCATTATAAGTGTAGAAATTCATATATAAATATTTATATTTTGCCCAAGGCACAGATACTTGTTTAATGCTGGAATACACTCTAAATCTAAAATTCACTTTATGACCATTTCCACAATCATAATCATACGTAACAAAATCTTTCCCATTCTCAACAATCAACACACCCGAATTCACAGTCGCATTTTGCCAATTCGAAGCTTTACTCACATCAAATCCAGCCGGAAGCTTTGATAAATCAAATCTTCTTCCCTTACCAACCGTTATTGGATATATATTATTTGCCATATATAGTGTCATAGATGGGGAATTATTACTCAAATCAATTGATGTTAAGTTATTCAATTCGCTCTGTAACTCCATTAACTTCACATTGTTTTTCACATTTAAAGTTTCAAT
This sequence comes from Holdemanella sp. MSK.7.32, assembly GCF_024460475.1. Lineage (GTDB taxonomy): Bacteria > Bacillota_I > Bacilli_A > Erysipelotrichales > Erysipelotrichaceae > Holdemanella. The sequence goes on from NZ_JANFYN010000003.1 coordinate 2,426, forward strand.
CGGATTACGCCCAATATACAAAGTCTCTAATTCTGTATTCTGACTTACATCAATTGAAGTAATCTTATTACTATAAATATCAAGCTTCTTTAACAATGGATTATAACTCGTATTTAAAGAAGTTAATGCATTTTTACTACAAATCAATTTAACCAGCTTTGTATTTTTACTGACATCTAATGAAGTCAATTGATTATTATCACAATTCAACTCTAAAAGCTCAGTAAAATACTCAATACCCTTTAAATTCGAAATTGTTTTTGATGGTGCATAAATGTATTTAACATTCGCAATCTCCTCATCATCCAACTTTTCATCTCCATTCGAATCGAATGATGCTAAAACATAGCTTCTAAAGTTCGCATCTGGAAAGTTTGTTTCATCAATTGCCAAACCACTCGATACAGGTGCAGGAGCCGTCAACATCATCGGTAAAGCTTCTAATACCTCTTCTTCAATAATTTCTTCTTCAACAATCTCCTTTACAACCTCTTCTGGTTCAGATTCAACTATTTCTACCACTTCTTCAGATTCACCCTCAACAATGGGTTCTTCTTCCTCCACAAGATCTAAATCCTTTTCTTCAACTATTTCTTGATCCATCACACCCTCATGAGTATCGAACTCATCCGCATAGATTGCCGTAACCGGAGTTAAAGTCAAAACCATACATAAACTAAGCCCCACACTCGTCCAACTCTTTTTCATAGATTATCAACTCCTATTCCATTTTTCATATCACCCATTTACTTATTATTCCCGAATAGGTAACGGAAACTTCTCAAAACCTCCTCTCTCCTTTAATTATTTAAGGTAGACAAAACATACCCCTTAAAATCACTATAAGACTTCAATTATACTGATTTTAAGAGATAAGGCTCCCTCCTTAAAAAGAGCCTTGATCTTATTTAATCTTTTCTTCATACCCAAAGCCAACACAAATCCACTCATCAATAGTAAACTCAACCATTGATTCATATTGTCTGAATAAGCCGTATTCCCTATATTATTAAAAGTGGAAAATGCAGGGGTTTGATCCTGCATTTTGCGGCATTAGAAGCTACCGCCACCACCACCATACGTGTCGCCACTACTACTAGTGAATGTGCTACTTCCTCCGCTCGAACTATCATCATCGTCAGATTTAATTCGATTTCGAGTTATTGTATGATACAAGAAGTAGTCATGAGACTCTTTCATCTTCAACGTATTTTTCTTCATATAGTTATGTGCCTTGTCTTCAAAACTAACAGAATGAAGTTGTTCACGCTTTTTACTAACCACAAAGACTGCACAAACAAAGCCTACTAAAAGACTTATTGGAACGCAGTACCATGGAAGCCATTTAAACGGCATATTTCCAACATCATAAGGCTTACCATTATGTGCTTTTTCTACAAACTTTTCGCAAAGACTACCAAACGTTGTAAAAGCCATCATGTACTTCTCTTTCTTAAAAGAAGGACCTAGCTTTTCACTAATATAACTAATTCCGGCATCCGTAAATGCTGTAATACCATAACCATGAGTAGCCATCCAGAACTTACGTGTTTCCATGTTGACCACTAAAAGAATTCCATCTTTATTTTTACCCTGACCATACTCAAGCGCTTCATACATCGTCATCGCATAATCAAGAAGTGCCTTACCACCCGTATCTTTTGTAGTCAATATCGCAACATCTAAACCTTGACGCTTACCAATTTGGGTTAAAGTATCATTTAACTCTTTTCTTTCATCCTCAGTTAATAAACGCGCATCATCATTCACAAATCTTAGTCCATCTTGTAATGAAGTAAGACCACTTAAAGCTTGCGCATACTCTTCGGAAAGATTAGGTGCTCTAGTAATATAGTCATCGCAAAGTCTAGCGTATGTATAGAATGCACTCGCATATTCTCCATTACTTAAATAAGGTGCAAACTCACTACCAATCGTACTAATATCTTCTGATGAAATAGCTGTAGTACCTTTTCCATAAGTAGACATCCACCACTTGCGAACTTCCATATTGACAACCAATAAAGCCCCATCATCACCATAGCCACGCTCATTATATTTCGCTTTTGCGTAGTCTTCTATGGATTTATCACCCATATCATTCGCAGTAATTACGGCAACATCTACACCTTGTCTTTCACTAATTTCGGTTAAAGTATCATTTAATTCCTGCTGTTCACTTACAGTTAATAAGTCTGCATTATCCTCTACATATCTTAGATCTTCACTCGCAAAAACCGGGAAGCACATCATAAGTGCAAGTAGAAGAGATGAACATAAAATACTAAGTTTTTTCATAAACAACCCCCTACTTTCCCCAACTCATAATCAATATTACGATATAAGCTAAAACACTTCCAAGAAGCGTAACCACTACATAGTATAAGTAAACTAAGCTCTTATTTTCTGGAAGATTCCCTACAAATTTACCCGTTTGACCATTCATCGCAAAACTGTAGTTTTCACCCTTCCATTTCGTATTTAAGATCCACACTGGATACAACGCATATTTTGCCGTACCATTCTGAATCTGAACTGCACTGTCCTCACAAGTAACCGTGTCATACTTACCACAATTGGTCATAAACGCATCTTCCGTAGACTTCTTCACACGGGTATTGGCACGATCAATACTTGAATCGGCATCCACATCATATTTATCAGCTAAAAAGCCAGCTAAATAAGCCGTCTGGAAGTCTACCGCATCTTTTAAGTCATAAGGCTCAATAGACTCCATCATATCATCTGGCATCTTACTCGAACCATCCACCGGAATGTTTTCAAATCTTACATGCCCCTTACGATATAAACGATAGTATTTGGTTTCCGTATAATCATATTCTGAGTCCGACCACATACGAACCTTTGTCGCATTATAACGAACCTCACCATCGGCATCCGCATCAAACAACCAGAAAGGAACATATACACCTTTAATTTCTTCAATATGATTTTCTGATTTGAATTCTTTAGGCAATAAAGTCTTACCCTTATAGTGCTGTTTCAACCCTTCCTTAGCCGCCTTTTTATCCAATTTAAACGGAATCACTAAATCTGGCTTTAAGATACCACCCAATTTTTCCTTTACGACAATCGGACTTCCACAAAACGGACAAGATGCAGCCGCCATATTTTCATCCGCAACAATTTCACCACCACACGAATTACAAACATATGTCAATAATCCATCAGTTTCATTTTCAGCCCACTCTTGACCTGGCTTCACATCCCACTCAAATTGATCTTCTTCCTCGATCTTTACAGAATCATATTGCTGAAGTGTTTCCAGAGAAAATTCTGTATCACAATAAGGACACTTCATCTTCTGAAGTTTTGTATCAAACGAAATGGAACCATTACAACAAGGACATTTAAACTCTTGTAAAGCACTCATAATTAAAACCCTCTACTTTTCTATGTCATTATCATCAAATGGGTCACCACACTCCGGACAGAATTTAGGTGGATGATGCGGATCCTCAGGTTGCCAACCACACTTATCACAACGATACAATGGTTCATGTGCCGGCTTTTTTGCACCACACTCTGTGCAGAATTTACCCTTATTTACCGTTCCACAAGTCGGACAAGCCCAACCCTCAACACTAGGCTTAGGCGTTCCACACTCCGGACAGAATTTACCACTTGCTAGATGTCCACAAGTTGGACAAGTCCAGCCATCTGCCTTTACCTCAGGCGTAGGTGCAGGAGTCGGTGTTGGAGTTGGATCAGGAGCTGGTTGAGTAGCAGCACCCGCCGCATATAAGTTTTGCGCACTAATACCACCCTGATTCATGGCCATACCCATGCCCATAAATCCAGTCATTGCACCTGACGCATTATTGGCAGCATCCTTCATAGCTGTAGCCTGGGCACCAACCAAACGACTTGCCGCAACCGTTTGATTCATCGTCATCGCATTTTCTTCCCACTCTGTGATCTTCTTTTCTTGATCCTCAGGAATACTCAAAGAGTTAATATTGAAAGATACAACTTCCAAGCCACGCTTAGCACGCCAAATATCACTCAACTCATCATTTAAAGCTGCCGCAACATCCATTGTGTGAGCTGGAATCTCATAATACATCACACGATCCGCACTCAATTTTGCCAAAGCAGGCTGTAAAGCCGTCATCAATTCACCTTTTAACTTGCCCTCAATGGTTTCAGACTCAAAATCCTCTGCCACATTTCCACAAACATTCGTATAGAATAAGATTGGATCGGCCACACGATATGTAAAGTTACCGTTACAACGCAATTTCACAGACAACTTGAAGCCCAATTCTTCATTCACAACCACTCTAAATGGAATTGGAGTCGCCGTTCCATAAAGAACCTCGCCCATTTCTTTTGTGTTCACATAATACACTCTTTGATCCTTAGCCGTATCTCCACCAAAAGTGAAACGCTTAGCCATTGTTGAGAAAGAATCCTTAATACTCTGGCCTAAGCTTCCCGCAAAGATAGAAGGTTCACTTGAAGAATCATACACAAATTCTCCTGGCGTTGCACAAAGCTCAACAACACGACCCTGATCAACAATCAACATACATTGACCATCCGCAACCGCAATCACACTACCATTTGAAATGATATTGTCACTTCCTTTATTACTCGACTTTTTACCCGTCCTTTTAGAACCCTTACGAACCAATACATCCTGCTCTAATGCATCACAATAAAAGTACTCCTTCCATTGATCGCCAAAAACAGAACCAACAGCTCCAGCACCCGCTTTAATTAATCCCATATTATTTACCTACCATTCTTCTATTGTTTTTACTTGTATTTCTTTTACAATCGCTCTTACTAAAGAATCAAATTCATTCGATTTACTCAGAATTTCGATTCTCAATACACCACTTGATATATCTGGATAGTCCACAAGATATGTACGTTTTATATAATTACCATCCTCTTCCTCATATATACATGTCTTATAAGCAAGTATCTCTAAATCTTTATAATCTAGATTTTCAAACTCAACACGAACCACTTCATCATAAGACATCGCATTGTTTCGAATATAAGGAATAGTATCCACAAACACTAAAATATCCGTATTCTGACCAAGAATGCGATACATCATTCCAGACGCAACCACTTTACTTTTATACGAAACCCGCTCATCCTCTACAAGAAAATAAGCATCAATATTCGAAAGAGTGAATGTACAAGCCAATCCTTGTACACTCATCTCTTTTCTTTTGGCATATCCATCATTCGGATTCGACATAAAGTACAATTATTCAACATCTAAAAGTTCAACAACTTTGAACTCTTTAATGATTGCTTCTGCCAATTCATCGGAAATATCATTATCATCATATTCACAGACTTCAATACAAACGATTCCATTTGGAAGATCTGGATGTTCAATATAGTATTCTTTCTTTAAATTATCCTCATCCGATAAATCTGCAACTAAAGCTCTATAGCCACCGACTTTTGTCTCTGTATATTCAGCTTCCCCATTCAAATCTTTTGTCGCAAGCTCTTCAATAGTATATCCATCACTCCATTCTGCGAATGCATCGTCTCCTACATATACTAGAAGAGCCGGAAGATAATCATCACGAACTTCATATTTTATGCTTCCAAGTGATAATTCCGTATTGTAAACAGGCTTTTCTAAACCCTTCACCAAATAGAAAGAATCCAAGTTTGGCAATTTAAAATTACAAGCTAGACCCTCCGATTCATACTCTTTTCGATCCGCAAACTTCTGCTCCTCTTTCTTCTCTACCGTTTTTGTACCATCCGTCTTTGTAGTCGTACCACCATCACTTGCACCACACGCAACTAGACTTAAGCCCATACCAAGCACAAACAGACTTGTTAATAACTTATTATTTTTCATATTATGTTCTCCTATTATTATTTAATTTCTACCTTCAATTGCTGCAAAGCCGCCAATAATATATCTTCTAATCCTGTCGTATCATCCGAATTATCACGAAGTGTTACAGAACATGACAATATTACATTTTTATCGCCCACTGGATAATTTAACTTATACCTATACGTCGTATCATTGGCACTATTCCAATAATTCGTGTAGCTCATAGAACGATATCCAGAATATTCACCCAATGTATACTCTGTAAATGGCTCTTCTCCTTTACTTAAATGTTCATTATGGAAGACGATAGCCTCTTCAAGCGTATCACTTGAATCCGTACATATGTTTACGTATATTGAACGATCTGGATCTTTTCGACTTAATGTATAACCAATGTTTCCCTTATCTTGCTCACCCTTGATCGTGTCATACTTTTCACTAGGCGTATAGAACGAAGTCAAATCCCTTGGTAAAGTTAATTTTGCACGAGACGATTCACCAACAATTTCCTTGCTGTTTTCATCCACCTTCTCTTCTTTAACTTCCTGCTTTACTTCCTCTTTCTTTTCTTCCTTCACCTTTTCTAGCTTCATATTCTTAATGATAGCCTTCGCAAAAGGTTCTAAATCAGAAGTATCCTTTTCTTTATCATTCTTCTGGTTGATCTCAATAGAAACGACCTTATTGATATCCTCGACTGGATAATCTACATAATAGTGAAGTCTAGTATTTTCAACTGTACCCAGATTGATGGTGTGACTATACGCATCAAAGCCCTCAAACGTACAAGGCTTATACTTTTTATCCTCGTCATTTTCACCATACATTGAATTCTGTAGATCCGCACTCTTTTCAGCAGAGCTAGACGACAACAATTTAATTTCAGCATTCAACTCATACTTATTCTCTTCATTTAAACACTTATAGACAATCGAACCATTATCCTTTAACATACTCTCCATTTTACCTACACCCTCTCTAGATGAAGTAAAATAAGGAGATAGATCTTCAGGAACACTCAATTTAGCCGTTCGATCCTGCGTATCCATTCGTTTTTCTTCTTTTTTCTTTTCTGCTACCTTAGCCTCATCTTTTTTAGGCTCGGGCTTATCACTTGAACAAGCCACTAAACTCAGTCCCATACCCAAAACTAAGAAGCCGGTTAATAACTTATTCCCATTCATATTATTCTCCTATTAATTCAATCTTTAAATTATGTACCACATCCAGCAACAATGGCTCTAACAAGGAAGTATCGTCATCATCACGTAATTCTTCACGAATGGTTAGTACGACATCTTGACCATCCACTAGATAATCAAGCACATAATGATATTCAATCGATTTATCACTTGACACCATATACTTATATCCAGAATATTCACCTACAGTACATGGCTCATACATTTTTGATTCATCCTTACAAACCTTGTTGTGAGAAATACTGGCAGCCTCTGCTGAATCCCAGCCATCCGTTCCAATTGAGAAATGAATGGTAAACGTACGATCTTTCGCATACAATGAATAACCAAGAACATTCGATTCTTCCATATAGCTATATCTAGAAATTTCTCTAGCAGGCGTATGGAAAGAAGTCAAATCTTTAGGTAAAGTAACTCTTACCTTTTTATTCGCATAACTAATAATCGTACTATCCTTTTCTTTTTCTTCCTCAGCTGCCTTAGCCTTTTCTTCTTCCTTCTTCTCTTCTTTTACCTTTTCTTCTTTTTCTTCGATTGCCTTAGTCTCTTCTATTTTCTTTTCTTCTACCTTTTCTTCTGGCTCATTAGATGAACAAGCCACTAAACTTAGTCCCATACCCAAAACCAAGAAGCCAGTTAATAACTTATTCCTTTTCACTCTTATCACCTACTCTTCCATACAAATTTCAACAACGATATTATCCAATACAGCAAGTGTTACCTCATCCAAATCATTGGCTTTTTCTTGTTCTACATAAATTTGTAAGACAACATTATCTTCACCAACCGGATAATCGATCAACATCTTAGAATAGGTTTTATCAGACGAATCATATACCGTTGTTTTCTTGTAACCCGAATACTTACCAATCGTAAATTCCTTATATTGATCTGCCTCATCTTCAAAACCTGCATTCAAGACATCCGCCGTTTCCTTGGCCGCCTTACGATAATCACAATCAATTGAAATTCGCGTTATATACGTACGATCATCCGAATGTAAATCATATTTAAGAATACGACCACCCTCTAGCTTACCCGATATGTTTAAACCTTCTTGTTTCGGTGTATAAACCGACAATAAATCTGGCATTGTCATCTTAATGAAATAGCCATTCATTTGTGCGACTCCAGTCATTTCACCAATCTCTGTCTTTTCTTCTTTTTTCACTTGTGAAGACCTTGGTTCTTCTGGCTTTTTTGCACAAGAAACTAGGCTTAAGCCTATACCTAGCGCAAGCAAGATCTTAGCTAGCTTATGATTCATAGGCTTACTCACATTTCTTCTTTTCGACTTTTACATTATCTAAAATTGCAGTAATAATAGCTTCTGTATCCGAATCATCCGCTTCCGCTTTTAGCTTTTCAACAACAACCTTAATTGTTCCTTTAAAACCATCTCGATCCAAATTGAAATACATATTGTACGTTACATAATCATCATAAGAATAATCCGAAATCTTATTTACACCTGTATAGTTTCCAACCTGATAAGGCTTATAAAGCTTACTCTCATCTTCCTCACCCTTATTGAAGATTTCAGCCACTTCATCCGCTGTCGCATCTGCACTAGCTTCAATAGCCGCAATCTTTTTCGTATCGGCTTCTTTATTTTCAAAGCTATAGCGAATAAAGGAATCATTGACAATCTCTCCTGTAACCTCTACACCATCTGCTGGCGTATAAATCGTTGTGAAATCTTTAGGCATTGTGATGATGATCTCATACTTCTTGTTGTAGTTTTTGCTCACCACAAAATCCGTTGTTTTCTCTTCCTTCTTTTCCTCTTTCTTTTCTTCCTTTTTAGCTTCGACAACCTTTGTATCTTCCTTTTTAGGCTCTGGATCATTCGATGAACAAGCAACTAAACTCAAGCCCATTCCGATTACTAATAAGCTCTTCACAAAGTTTGTGTTCATGACTACTTAACCTCAACTTTCATATTGTCCAAAATAGCTTTCATCGCTACTTCCATATCCGCAGTATCCGAATCATTGAATTGTTCTACCGTTACAGACATCACTGCACTTTCAAAATCCAACAACAAGTTATCTTTACATTTGAAACTAGGATTTTCACTTGTAGTCACTTTTCTAAAACCATTGAAATCACCCACCGTGCTAGGCTTATATTGTTTCGATTCATCATCCTTGAATCCTTCATTAATACGATTCGCATAGGCTTCTGCACTCTCAGCACTGATTGGGTTTACATAAATAGCCATTTTAAAATCACCAAATTCATCTTCAAGCGTATATGAGATTTGTTGTTCATTTACTTCTGTTTTAACTTCTAAACCATCTCTACTTGGTGTATAGAATGAAGTAAGCTCAGGAATTGTGACTGTATATGTCTTACTCGAAATTTCTCTTACTAATACAGCATCTGTACTTTCTTCCTTTTTTTCCTCTTTCTTTTCTTCTTTCTTTTCTTCTTTCTTCTCTTCTTTTTTCTCTTCCTTCTTTTCAACAACCTTTGTATCTTCCGGCTTTTCACTTGAACAAGCTGTTAATCCAAAAAACATACTTAGTGCTAGTGCACTCGCAAACAATTTTTTATTATTCATATTGATACTCCAATTCTAATTTGTCATGATCAAACAAATTTTTGATCTCTAATTTTTCATATAACGGCATTACTTTACAATACGATAAGACTTGTTGATTATAGTCATCATATCCATACACAAATCCATCTTCTTCCATACCTACACTAAACAATAGGCCAGAATGCGAATTCTCTTGATCCTGCATTGCATACAAACCATTCTCATCGATTTGAAGTGTTACACTCTCATTTGTATACGTACCCTCAAGACTTTTAAACGGCTGATTTCTCAATGCATCAAATAAATCAATCAACTGATCCTTTTCTGTCAGTGCCTGCCCACTACGAAGGCTTTTTACTTTATCTAACCCATATAATGGTCCTTGACTACAAACACGCTCAATCGGCAAGCCATCCTCAATCGCAATCACTTCCACCAAACCATTTGTCGTTAGCGCAAAACCATAAGTGACACCAGGACCTATTTCATACACATGAACTTGTTTATACTCATTAAAACAACCATGCACCTCATACGTTTTATCCGTTCCACTATAGTAAAGCGATAGCTTATTATTCTTTAATGTCATAGTCATCTGGTCAAAAGTGGAAGAATCTTCTATCTTATAAGACTTCTTGCGACTTGGCCTATACAAAACCATCTTTGTTCCAGAACCAAAATTTGTGGCGACAGGAATCAATACATTCAATTTTCCTTTGTGGTAAAACACATCCAGATTTGAAGGCAACAAGCCAATTGTTTGAGCTCTTAATTCCTTTACATTGTCATAATATTCATTGGCATATTCCTGATCAAAAGCCTGTGCAGCCCATACCTTCATATCTTTTTGACTGATTTTATATTTCTTATATAACTTTTTATTCGAAACACGCTTCTTCGTTTTAGAATCAAAATGATACACCTTATACCTAGGATATTCCGTCTCTACTTCTTCCTTAATAACTAAACTCAATAGATTTGAATGTGTATACACATCATAACTAACCTTTGTGTACGGCAACGTATACCCTTCTTCTTTTGCCTCATCTAAAGAATCTACCAAATCCTTGTATTCATTTTTAATTGTCTGATTCAATTTTTTTGCGCTCTTTGAATCACAATGAATATAAGGTAAGGAAATGTCGTACTTACCAACATTTCCCCATGCATCCTTATATTCTTCATGAATATTGTAGAAATCTGAAATATATACCTCTTCATTAGGTTGTGATTTACAACCTGTAAACATTAGATTCAAACTAAGAAACAAGACCGAACAAAATTTAGTCCAGATCATAGTTCGCAAGAGCTTGATCGGCTGCATCCTTAAACTGTGTACGATCTCCAATGATCGTTGCCCCAAACGCATCCACTGTCGCTTTCGCTTTTTCTTCTAAATTTTCACCATTCTTTTTAGCTTTCGCCAAATCCCACATACTCTTTGTTGCCTTAAATTGAGTTACAGACTTTTTAATGCCACTTCTAAATGAATCATCTAAGCCAAACAATTTATTTAGATAATCTACACATTGATGACATCTTGTTTCATCATCAAATGGAATATAGACATCATTTAAACCTTTTGTATGTACAAAGCCTAAGTGAACACACATTTTATCTTTATCCGAACCACTTGTTCTTGCGGGCATCCTTTCAGTTCTATATAGCTGAAGATTTTCTAAACGATATACACACGCATATGTTTTTGTATTAAACAAACCTCCACGAGCTTCAATAACCGCAATCAAACCTAGACTTGGTGCAATATAAATAGGGTGGAAAGACTGCATCTTTTGATTTTTATCACGTGTTTTTTTCAAAGGTTCCATTAAATCTTGCCAAACCTTTGTACCCACCTCAGTTTGATGAATATGGTCCTTGACATTATCTAAATCAGAATGAACATAGTCGTAATATTTTAATCCCTTTGCACGACAACCCTTTGTACAAATATAGTTTCCATCCATTAATTTCTGTGATTGTAAAACATTAATTGTAGCACCACAAATTGCACATGTATTTGCCATATATGATTCCTCCTTTTCTGTGCATTATTATGATTCAAGCGCATCCTTTAATGCGTTTGCCACCTGTAAAGATTCCTGATACTTTTCGTTTGACTGTACCATTACTTCTTTATCCTGCATTTCTGAAATGATCTTGACATCCTCTTTGGTAATCTTCAAAGAAATCATTTTGATGAATGGATGATTCGTTTGAATATTTACCTTGAATTGGTACGTAAATTCGTATCTTGCTGGTTTATAGGAACATGTCTTCCCTTTCTTATTTGTGAAATGAAGTTCTCGCTTATTCTCTTCAATTTCTACCAAAACATTTTGAATGTCACTTAAGTCAAACACATCTGGATTTTCATCACTAAGCTTTGTTGCCTTTGTCACGACAAACCAGTTGTGCTTTCGATCAACCATTACCTTTGGATACTCACCAAACGTTTCAGCTGCCACAAACGCTTTGACTCTTTGTGCGTTTTCTTCACGATATGTTAGCTGCCCTTTGATCTGTGTTATTGTTGTGTTTTTGTAGTCTGTAAATAATGATGACATTTTTTTCTTACAGTCATTACAGATCGTACCATCCGCACATTTATAACCTTCCATCAATGCCATCTTCTTTTTACACACATCACATTCCTTTTTAGAAAACAACCCCATTTCATTTCCCTCCTTTCTTCGTTTGATTGACTTGTTTACTTGTGCTATATTGTATTTAGAAAGCACTTTCAAAACTTATGTAATCAACTTACAAATTCATTATAGAAAGTATTATAAAATTTACCCCACCCCAAAACTTAAAAAGGGTGGGAACTGCGGTAAATAAAGGGGAAAATCATGAAAAAAGTTATAAAATATTTATTAGTATTTGGTCTAGGCCTATGCAATCTATATGGGTGTTCATCAAAATCTTTACTCGATAAAGATAACCCCGTGACCCTGACAATGTGGCATGTTTATGGAGAACAAGCCAATTCTCCAATGAATCAATTGATTGCTGAATTCAATGAAACAGAAGGCAAAGACAAGGGCATTATAATTAATGTCACAAAAATAACCAATGCGAGTAAAATTGGTTCTGAGCTTGAAGAAAGTTTATCTAAAGAACCAGGTGCAGATCCAATGCCAGATCTTTATACAGGACATATTCATAATGCCAAACAGGTAGGCTTAGATAAGAGTGTTGTATGGAATGATGTATTTACAGAGAAGGAAATTTCAAATTTTGTTGATGAGTTTTTAGATGCTGGAATGCTAGAGGATAAGCTTGTGGATCTTCCATTATCAAAATCAACAATCGTTTTATTTATGAATGGTACACAATTTGAAAAGTTTTCTAACGATACCGCTGTTTCATTAAATGATTTTGACACTTGGAATCAAACGTTTGATGTAGCCGAAAAATATTATGAATGGTCAAATGGAAAGCCGTTATTATGCTTTGATTATCTATTAAATTCCATTGAATCTTATGCGATCGCATTAGGAACAAAGAATATGTTTACAGAGAATGGCTGGTACAATACGGAGGATCCTGCTTTTAAAGAAGCCTTTAGAACCTTTCTAGAACCATTGATCAAAGGCCATATTTCTGCTTCAGATTTCTATTCAAGCACAGAACTTACAACCGGAGAAACACTCATTGGTGTATCCAGCAGTGCAGCCTATCTCTATTTAAATGACATCGTTACATATCCAGATAATACAACGGAACCATTAAATGCGATTGCCCTGCCTTATCCAAAGGCCGATAAAGACCATGCCCTCATGACACAAGCTGGTGTTGGATTATGTGCCTATAAGACTACAGAACAAAAACAAGAAGCCGCTAGTGTCTTTGCACATTGGCTTGTGGAGCCAAAACGAAACATGGACTTTGTGATCCAAGCAGGTTACATGCCAGTCACAAAAAAAGCATTTAAAAACTTAAAAAATGAAAAGTTTGAAGATGAAGAAACACAATCTTTATACAATACACTCACCGAAATGAAATCCGACTATACCGTTATTTCTAGAGAGGTTCCAAATGCGATTTCTAGAAAGGCCTATGCATTTTATGATCAAGTAAGAAGCCACCAACAAGAATGGCAAGCACGAGCTAATGCCGGTGAAGATATTGATGAAATTGTAGATGAAGCAATGAATATTTTAAAAAGCCTTTCTTGAGGTTAGCCTATGCAATTAAGTTTTAAATCAAAAGAAAGATCCATGAAACGAAAGCTTTTCGTATATATGTTCTTTCTAGTGACTACCATCAGTATTACTTTATTAATGGGACTCTTCCTATTTGGAAGACTTGGAACGACCGAACAAGATTTTCATAAAAAACTATCCATTCAAAGTGAATACTCCACAAAGAATATGGAATCCTATTGGGATGACTTGGCCTCTATGAATATCGCATTGGCTGATAATATGGAAGCTATATTAGAAACAACCCTAGCGAATCAAGGATTAACCTTTCAACAGCTGCAGGACAATCCCAATGCCATCTATTCTTTAGAAAACGATATGATTCAGCCTTTAGGACAATATCTTGAACGATCTAATTGTTCAGGAGCTTATGTACAACTAGATACGACAATCAATTCCACTTTGGATAATGCGCAGACACAACGAAGTGGTGTGTATCTTCAAAAAACGACAATGTCCTATTCAAAGGAAGACTTGATTTTATATCGTGGAATTGCCAATATCGGCAAAAAACATGGCATCATGCCACATCGTAAATGGAGACAGGAATTTGATATTACACTTGTACCCGATTATGAAGAATTAAAAAAAGGGAACTTTGATTATTCCCTATCAAATATTATTCAATTGCCATACACAGGTGAAAGAATCGCCCTATTACGTGTTCCTTTAGTTGGAAAGGATGGTACCTTCTATGGTCTTTGTGGTTTTGAAATTTCACAAAGCTGGTTTAAATTTGCGCATCCCCAGCCCTCAACTCTCAACCATTTAACGTGTCTTTTAGTGCCAGACTCCGATTCAATCATCACAAATGAAGGCTTTAGTACGGGAAGCCAAAACGGATTCTATTATATGCCAAATGGAGATCTTTCCATTAAGCCTATTGGCAACAACTTATTGAGAATCATAAGTAAAAATCGTAATTATATTGGGGTTAAGAATACTGTCAAAATTTCTAAGAATCAAACCTATTCAACATATGTTATGATTTTGGATTCTGACTACAATCGAGCCATCGTAAAAAGTAATATTGAATTATTCTTCTTTACCATTGTCCTATTATTATTTGTATTTTTAGGATGTTCCTTCTTCAGTCAAAGATACCTGTCCCCAATTCTAAAAGGATTAGAACAGCTGCGTAAAGACAATAAAAACAGTATGCGCTATGATGTACAAGAAATTGATGATCTTTTGGATTTCTTATCTTCAAAAGACTATGAAGTTGAAAATAAAATGTTGACGCTTGAGCTAGAAATGCAGGAAAATCGCAAGAAGCTTGAACAAATTGAAAATGAACATGAACTCATTCAAAGAGAATATGACAAGGCAAGAGTGGAAGTTGAGCGTCTGGCAAAAAAACGTGAAGCCGATGTAGATGAAGAAGAATATAAACGTTTCCTTGAATGTCTTGCGACACTGACACGCAAAGAAAAAGAGATCTTAGATCTCTATGTGAAGGGATATTCAAGTAAGGATATTCTAGAAACATTAAATATTACGGACAATACATTAAAGTATCACAATCGTAATATTTATAGTAAGCTTGGTGTAAAATCAAGAAAACAATTGTTGATGTACATGACATTATTAAACAACAAAAGGAGCTAACAATTAGCTCCTTTTACTGTACATAGCGCTTTAAATAATCTACATCTAAAATTAAGATTTTATGATATACCATCGTAATAACGTTTTCTTCTCTTAACCCACGCAAGATACGATTGACACTGTTTCTTGTGGATACCCCACAGAAATTGGCAATATCATCGTTCGTGATTTGCAGATCAATAAATATACCTTTTTTAACTTGTCTACCAAATAATGGAATCAAATGATAGATAAATGCACACACAGCTCCATTTTTCCCATTCATTGTCATGAGTTGCTGGCGATAAATAGCTTCGGTCATCTTTTTACGATAATACGATTCTATATATGCATGTAATTCTTCATTTTCTTTCACATATTGTTCAAACAATTTTCTGTTGATTCGATAAAAAGTTGCCGTATCACTTTCGATACGAGCATGAAATGATGCCGTAGTCATTTTATTGATTTCATCTTTCAACAACGAAATCATATCCAAACCTTTTAAATAAGTGATATTGAATTCACGCCCATCACATAAAACAATACTCACTTTCACAACACCATCTTTTAATATGTAAATATCTTCTTGGTCGTGTCCATCCATCATCAAATATGTATGTTTCTTTTTTGTGACTTCAGGAAGATTCTTTTCTTCAAGAAAATTTAAAACTGACTCACTCATAAATAACCCCTTCTCAATACGTCTAATTATAACATACTCACCAAGCCCAATTTAGTAACATATGTTATGAGAGAATATAACATTTAAACCTTACACACTTAATATATCATACTTTTATAAACAACACACAACATCAACTAATTTCTGCAAATAATTGTTAAAAAATATAAGCGATGTAAAGCAATACCATTATAAAATATCGATATTCTCCCCAGATAGAGCTTTATTCATACTTCTTACAGCACAAAATTTACCACACATACTACAAGTATCACTATGATCATCTTCTGGCATACGAGATTGACGAATTGCTTTTGCGGTTTCTGGATCTAGCGCACACTCAAATTGTGCATCCCAATCTAGATTCTTTCTTGCGTCGGCCATCTTATCATCGATATCTCGTGCTCCTTTAACACCTTTGGCAATATCAGCCGCATGTGCTGCAATCTTAGAAGCAATGATTCCTTGTTTTGTATCTTCGACATTTGGTAAAGCCAAGTGTTCTGCCGGTGTTACATAACATAGGAAAGCTGCTCCTGACATAGCTGCAACCGCACCACCAATAGCCGCTGTAATATGATCATAGCCTGGCGCAATATCTGTAACTAATGGGCCTAACACATAGAATGGAGCGCCCATACAGATTTGTTGCTGAACCTGCATATTGGCCGCAACCTGATCTAATGGAACATGTCCAGGTCCTTCCACAATAACTTGTACGTTATGTTCCCAAGCACGTTTTGTAAGTTCTCCTAAACGAACCAATTCTTCGATTTGACATACATCTGTGGCATCTGCTAAACATCCAGGACGACAAGCATCTCCTAAAGAAATCGTCACATCATATTTTTCACAGATATCCAAGATTTCATCATAGTATTCATAGAATGGGTTTTCTTCACCTGTCATTGACATCCACGCAAAGACTAAACTTCCTCCACGAGAAACAATATTCATTTTACGTTTGTGTTTTTTGATTTGATCAATCGTCTTTCTTGTGATTCCACAATGCAAAGTCACAAAGTCCACACCATCTTTGGCATGTAACTCGACTACATCTAAGAAATCCTTTGCGGTTAATGTATTTAAATCTCTTTGGTAGTGAATCACACTATCATATACAGGTACAGTACCAATCATAGCTGGACATTCAGCTGTCAACTTTTGACGGAATGGTTGTGTATTTCCATGACTCGATAAATCCATAATTGATTCTGCGCCAAGATTTACGGCTGCCATAACTTTTTCCATTTCGACATCATAATCTTTACAATCTCTAGAAACCCCTAAGTTTACATTAATCTTTGTGCGTAACATACTTCCCACACCTTCAGGATTTAAAGATTTATGGTTTTTATTGGCCGGAATTACAACCTTACCACATGCGACTAACTCTCTTAGTTCTTCTTCTGTCATTTTTTCTTTTTGGGCTACAATCTTCATTTCTGGCGTAATAATCCCCTTACGCGCAGCATCCATCTGAGTGGTATATGTAGCGCCTGTACTTACTGTACTTTCATTTGTGTTCATTTTAAAATCTCCTTTTCCAAATGATTATTTAACGTGACAAAAAGTGGTGCTCCCATTTTGCCACCAAAAAAAAGTGAGCAACCAATATAGGTATACTCACACTAAAAAGACAAAGTATTTCCCTACGTTGGCATTATCCAAATCAGGTTATAGGTCGAAAGTCACACTTTCCTCTCAGCCTGTACTACAAGCTCCCTTTTTTTATTTACATCTAAGTTATACACTAATTCTAAAAGATAGTAAAGGAGTATAACATTTATTTTCGAACTGGCTTTTCTTCTTTATCCCAAATTCCAACCCCAGTAATGGCACAAATCATTGAGAAAATAGGAACAATAAAGATAAACCATGCGTATGGAATATAAGCTGTTGAGCATCCAAGTACGCCCATGACATAAATTGTCGCAACACCCCAAGGAACGATGGGTGCAGACAATGTACCAGAATCTTCGAGTGTTCTAGATAATACTTTACGAGAAATATTCATATCTTCATAAGTCGATTCAAACGTTTGTTCAGTTACGATGATAGATACTGTTTGTCCGCCAGCTGTTAAGAAGTTCACGACATAACAATATACTAAAGTGACAAATACGAGTACTGTACGATTCTTGATAAATTTTAAAAGAACATTTTTTGCCAAAACATCCAAAATACCAGTAGACGTAATGACAGCGCCCATTACACTGGCAACCATAAATGTCACTAATAATTCAGACATAGAAAGCACACCACCACGATTCAACATAGGATCAACAATGGATACACCTGTTTCAATGCTGAAACCATTAAAGGCATAGTTCATTAAATCAACAAAGTTAACGCCTTGAAATACCATCGCAAAAGCAGCAGATACAACTACGGCTAAGCCCATTCCTAATAAGGAAGGTAATTTAAATACAGAAATCAAAATAACTAGAATGGCAGGTAAAATCAATAGAATATTGATATTGAAATGTTTAGATAATGTGTCTAAAATCAATTTTTGTTGGGCAAGATCCATACTTCCACCACTATAATACAAGCCGGCAATTGTAAATAAAATCAAAGCGACTACAGCTGCAGGAAGTGTTGTATACTGCATAGAATGAATGTGATCATATAAAGGTACTTTACTTACACCACTCGCTAAATTGGTTGTATCTGATAAGGGCGACATCTTATCTCCTAGCCATGCTCCAGAAACAACTGCACCCACAACTAATGGTACGGGAATACTTGTTGTTGCGGCAATTCCCACCATCGCAAGACCCATAGTTGCCACAGAACCAAAGGATGTTCCTGTAAATTCACTCGTTAGGGCACAAAGGACAAAGGCTAGAGGCACTAAGATCTTCGGTGAAATCACTTGCATACCATAATACATCAATGATGGAACGGTTCCACCGGCCATCCAGATTCCCACAAGCATACCGACCATAATGACAATCAAGAATGTCGGCATACATTCAGCCGCTGTTTTAATAATATTCTGTTCCACTTCACTCCATGGAATATTTAAAAGTTTTGTGGTAATAACCGCAACGATCACACCCGCAAATACAGATAGTGTTGTATTGCATCCTAAGTTGATCATAATGATCAATACGGCAATAATAGCCAAAAATGAAACCACCGCAAATAGGGTTGTTGGCTGTTTTCTTTCTTTATTCATATCAAATTTCCTTCTCTTTCATCTATAACAATTCGTCCTTCAAAAAGTCTAGAGTCCCTTTCATTCTTGCTTCTCTAAACGCAAATGATTTAAAGCGATGCTCTGCTCCTTTGACAATAATACATTTTGCTCTTTCCTTAAAAATTTCTTTATACTTGTAACTACACTCACACGAAGCTGTAATGTCTTGATCTCCATGAATAGTACAAACATTTTTATCAAACAATGAAGCCTCTTTATAAGGATCGAGTGTACAGGCATCTTGGTAAAATTTAAGGCTCAACTTCAATCCTTCCACATCCGCACATCCATCTTTTTCAATGTTTGAAACATCCTGACCACACAAAGTCAAATGTTTTTTCAAGTTATAAACTAGATCTGGTGCAGGACACCATAACGACAACGCTTGAATTCTTTCTTTACATTGTCCTGCCACCATACTCGCTACGCATCCTCCTAGACTACATCCGTGAAGCGCAATTTTTTTAGAATCGACAAAATCTAACGATTCCACATAATTCAACATGGCTTTCGCATCCAAAATCTCACTTGAAATAGTCATATCTTCAAAGCGTCCATCGCTTTCGCCGCTGCCATTCATGTCAAAGCGAACACTCGCAATACCAGCATCACACAATCTTTGAGATAACTCATTATGCACAAAATTTATTTCATTGCGATCATCGCAAAATCCATGAAGTAGAATGACCATAGGCACTTTAGAACTTACATTGTCTGGCACATGAAGCATACCTCGCAGTGTCAGTCCATCCCGCTTAATTTCTACATACTTCTGCATATATTTCCCTCCGTTTTGGGTATAATACCACAAAAAATATAATTTGTTTATACTTTTTTAACACATGTATACATTTTGAATACAGCAACAGCCTCTTTGTTCATCAAGAGGCTATTTTTTTTTATATATTGTTGCGCTGTATCCTTCCACTTTTTTACTTTGATACATTGCCATATCGGCTCTGCAGTATAATTCATCAAATGTCAATTCTTCTTTTCCATCATAAATGCAAGCGCCTAAACTCATTATAATCGGATGATCTTTTATAGATTCAATTTGGATTTGTTTCAAATTCTCAAACAAACGTTTAAAGAAAGCATTAGCACACTTACGATCCGTAACACCTGGAATAAATAACGCAAACTCATCTCCACCAAGACGCATGACTACATCTTTATCACGACATGATTTTTGTAGCGTATGCGCAATCGCAACAATGACCTCATCCCCGGCCATGTGTCCATACGTATCATTAATGGATTTAAATTTGTCACAATCCACTAAACACATCATGCCACTGACTTTGTTGTTTAAAACACGCTCAATCATCTTCTCTCCACTACGACGATTTGAAATTCCCGTCATTGTATCTGTTTGAGCTAAATATAATAATTTGTCTTCTCGCTTCTTTTGATCATCAATACATTCCACACAATATAGAACATGGAGTAAACTTCCATCCTCATCATAATCAACCGGAATAAAACGAGCTCGGCACCAGCCAGAAAGCTTACCATAGAAAACACTATCTATGGATTTTTTGTCTTGAAGTCTTTCTTCTAATGTCTCAAGATCCATAAATTCAACTTCTCGATCTACATAATCAGCTTGACAGAATTTTCGATGAATCTTACAAATATGATCCGTAAAATTATCTTCTATATCATAAATTTCATGTTTTCCTAAATACGTTAGAATTTGCGGCTCCATTTTCACAATATGAAAGCGATTGGTTTTCACATTGATATAATGCATAGAAGTATAGATTTGTCCCAAGGCTGAATAGCCACTTAATTTTGCCTCACGCTTGGACTTATTTTGTGAATTCCGAATCTTTAAAAAAGAGATGACTAACGTTGCGATCATATCTAAGAATGTAGTTAAACCCAAATGATCATAAATCGGTGGATTGTCCACGCCAAAGAAACCACTGATTTCATTTTTATAGCGAATTGGACATACCACAAGACGCTTTACATTTTGAATCTTTAACGTATTATATGTATACACATGCTCATTTTTTATTGTTTCAACATCACGAATGATCACATTTTCTTTCTGATCAAAAGCTTTGTACCACCAATCGATGATATCCATATCAACGCCTTGTAGATAATCCATTTCACTTTCAATGCCTTGACGGCACCATTCATATGTATTATCGGTCACATGTTCTTTTTTATTATCTTCAAAAATATAAATTCGATCACATCCAATATGTTTTCCAAAAAAACGAATAAACTCATTGATCTGTTCATCCGGTGTATCCAACATAAGCGCGGAACGCAACGCTTCATTGATGACCAATTCATATCGTATGATTGCCTGCATATAGGACCTACCTTTCATTTATTCAATTATATCTTTAACTTGGTTATATTTTAGTTATTTTTTTCGAATAATTACCAATCGCTTCAATTACTTTTTCCATCGCCAAAGGCTTAGAAAAATGCTCATTCATCCCCACCTTTTTGTACGTTCAATATCATCCCCAAATGCATTGGCTGTCATCGCAAATATAGGTACAGAATCGGCATCTTCCTGACTCCATTCATATGTCTTTGTAAAGCCATTCGACAACTCAAACAGGCAGACATGACTTGCCAAAGAACACATGCCTAGATATTCTAATAAATCAGGAATACATTTGCGTATTTTTTCTTCACTCGTTGCCTGATTGATGATTGCGATCACATCTAAAATATGATTGATATCTGCTACTATATTATTTGTCATAATTCTAGCCTTTTTCTCACTTATTATAATTGTAACAAATCTAACCCATAAAGAAAAGAACCACACATAATGGTTCTTACTTACGCTTTTCTATTTTAATTTCCATAACTGATCAACAACACCACAAGTTCGAACACTTTTAATGGCAGCATCGATTACATCCATATTTGTGCCAAGAAATAAGAATTGCCACCCATGCATCGATCCACTTCAATCGATAATAAAAACAATTTCTGCACAATTTTTTTATCACTTGGTTACAGTATAGTTTTTATCACAACCAAAATGATCGCCAAGAAAGCGACATTTATAAAGCAATCTAAGAACACTCGTGACTTTAGTTATAAGATGAATTAGATTGGTAGATGTTAGATAAATAATTAAAAAATAAATATAGTACTTTAATTATATACATATGTTATACCATGAATCCAAAACATTGGTTTGTGGTATTCGCAATCGCATCTACTTTTAATTTTGTGATATCTTAACGTATGATTTTAAATGGCATAATCTCTTAAACAAGAAAAGAGCTTGATAAAGCTCTTAGTTTCTCAATAAAATCTTCTTGTTTTAAAGGCTTTGAATAATAGAAGCCTTGAATCATATCACAATGCATTTCTTTTAAACAATCCTTTTGTTCTTTGCTTTCAACACCTTCGGCAACAACCTTCATATCCAGTCCATGACCTAAATCAATGGCTTGTTGCACTATTTTCTTTCCACGCATTTGATCTATATAATCAATCAAGCTCTTGTCTAATTTTACAGTGCTAAAGTTCAATTCATTTAAAGATGTCAGTGAAGAATAGCCTGAACCAAAATCATCCATGTGAAGTGTAAATCCTGCATTCACTAATTGATCTGTAATTTCAAGAATCTTCTCTGAATACAATGTCGCAGATTCCGTTAATTCAATTGGAACACATTCAAATGGAATTTGTTTCTGATTCACAATATCCACATAGCGATCCACAACATCGCTAAAATGAATACTGGCACGAGAAAGGTTAACCGAAATAGGAACCATAGGAAGTTTGTTTTCCATTCTTTCCTTTTGGAACTGACAAACGCTCTCAAATACATATTCATCCAAATGAACAACTAATCCATCACTTTCAAACAATGGAATAAAGGCTCCTGGTGAAATCAATGTACCATCTAATTTCTGCCAACGAACCAAAGCTTCTGCACCCACAATATTTTCTGTATTCACATCATACTTTGGCTGATAATATACCTTGAATTCTCTATTCGAAATCGCAGATTTAAAATCATTTTCCATCTGTCTTTGCGCTAATTGTTTTTGATTCAACTCATCTGTATAAAAGGCCACATTGGTCTTAAAATCTTTGGAGATACTCTTTTCTGCCATCAATGCACGGTCACAAATAATAGGGATAGAAAGATTTGTATCTACATCTTCATAAATACCCACTTTGATACGAATATTTGGTATGGGTGCTTCTTCGGCAATTTTATTTATGTTCCTGTTGATTCTTTCAACATCCATCTTAACTTTACTATGGAACAATCCTAACAACTGATCTCCTTCATAACGCGTCAACAAGCCATTCTTCACATAATATCTAAAGGCATTTGAAAGATAAACCAATACTTCATTTCCTTTCTTTGTGCCATATGTACCATTGATCAATTTAAAATCCGCAACATCTAGGATAACCACATTAAACTTTTCTTCCGTCATAAAATGTGTAAATGTTCTTGCGTGATGATAAAAGGCTTGTCTTGTATATAGACCTGTCAATTCATCTTTTTCAATAGCGGCCAAAGTCATGCTTGATTCTCTAAGCTTGATTACACTATCGATTCGACTCTTCACAATTCGCGCATTATAGGGCTTCGTGATAAAATCCACAGCACCTAGACCTAAACACTTTAATTCATCTTCTTGCGAGTTATTTCCAGTTGTCACAATAACGGGAACACTTGCCAACAAGGAATCAGATTTTTGGCGTGATAAGAATTCAAAGCCATCACAAACAGGCATCACCACATCCAATAAGATAAGTGATATATCTTTATAGTATTGAGATAAGATATTTAATCCTTCTTCTCCATTTACAGCTTCAAGTACATCATAATCATCTTCTAAAGTTACCCTTAAAATTTCCCGGTTGATTTCATTATCTTCGACAATCAATACTTTTCTTTTAAACCCATTACTAGGCAATGCATTATTAAACATATCAATATTGTTTCTACGAATATCCAAATCTTCATTCGCAAAACCAATAATGATTTGACTTAATCGACCATCTTCCATTACACGCCCAAAGTGTGAGTACATAAAATGAACTTCCGAATCATTTTTAGATTGGTAATGAATATTAAAATGTTCCGTTTTTTCTAACCTAGAAAATAAAGAGTTAAATGAAAGAGCCATTCGTAACATGTCACGATTCTTTTCGTAAACACGATCATCAATATATTGATTCATCGCATCGTTATAACTCGTATATGACGAAAAACCAGGCAACTTCAATGTTTCCTTAAAAGTATGAATTTGTTGATCTTCACAATCCACAATATAGATGTTTTTAAATTCATCGCCTAGTGTTTGGTAGATGCGATTGGAATCAAAATCTTTCATAAAAACCTCTTCTAAAACAATAACTTATTTATTACTATTATATAACCAAAACTTTCATTACGCAAACAACCTAGGAAAAGAAAAAAAGTGTCATAAGACACTTTATCATTATTTACGGTTTGCGTTTACCGATTTCATGATTTGACGAATCTGTGCTTCACTAGGTTTACGTCCCATTTGTAAGAACATTGCACGAATCATCTTTTCATTAATTGGTGGATTTTCTTTAATTTCTTTTTCAAACTTCTTACGAGTGAAGTAGAAAGTAACCAAGCCACCAATGATGGCTCCCACTATCGTATATAAAATTGATGCAACCATGTTTTAGTCAACCTCACTATCTACTCATCTATTCTACTATCTTTTTGGGGTTTTGACAATATGAATTGACCACTATATTCCGTTAAAATGATGGAAACAAAGATCAAAAGTCCCCCTAAAATCATAATTGGACTTTTCTCTTCATGCAACAATAAGAATCCAAATACATTCGCAAATAAGGATTCTGTACATAAAAGAACACTCGCACTCGATGCATCTGTATATTTTTGTGCCAAAGTCTGAAGTTGAAATGCCAAGAACGTTGCCACTATGATCATATAGGCACAACTCATATACGCATGTACAGTGATTGTTTGTGGTATCGTTTCTAAACTTAAGGCTAGTGGAATCGAAAGGATAGCCGCAACACTCATTTGTACAGCATTGATCGCAATTGAATTCGAATTTTCTGTCGCATACTCTAAAGATATGATGTGACACGCAAAGAAGAAGGCACATGCTAAAGATAAACTATCGCCAAAACTAAATGAGAAATACCCTTTAGATAAGCTTAGGCAGGCAATTCCTGCAAGACAAACAACACTTGCCGCAAGTTGATGATTGCTCGGTTTCTTTTTCCATAATAGCCATACAATATAGGGTACAAGAACGACGTTGACAGCTGTTAAAAAGGCATTTTGACCTGTATTCGTTAAGAATAAGCCGAAGGTTTGAAACGCAAAAGCTAAGTACATTAAAACACCTGAAATACTTCCACGAAACAAAGCTTCCCTAGAAATCTTTACACGACTGACTAAACATACAATAATACTAACGATGCTAGCGCCAATAAAACGAATCATTAAAACAGTAAAAGGATCAAATGTCTGCAAAGCTGCATCGGTCGCGATAAAACCGCCACCCCAAATGGCCGCAACTAAAAGGCATACTAAATTAGCTTGTTGTTTACTCATGCTTTTTCCTCATCAAATAAAGATGGTTGTTCAAAATCATCTTGTTTGACCCAAGAACCATCCGTAACATTTTCAAGTGGTGAGACCCACTCAAACTTGTCCACCTTGCCTAGTGGTGAAGAGAATGTAGCTTGGGCATTCATCAAACTGATTTCTTTTGCCTCAAAACGCATAATATCTTCTGTATAAATTTCAAATGGAGTATTTAAATCGACCATATGTACATTTAATATCACATTCGGATTGGACTTCACTAACTTACAAATACGATTTCCTTTCGCCGGACGATTTAATGGTGCAATCTCCGTTTGTTTCATACGCTTTAAAGAAAGGGTTGTCGTAGAAACTAAGACTTGTTCCTCACGATTTTGACTGACACAAATAGAAGCTACGCAATCATCCTTTGATAAATTCATCGCCTTCACCCCTTTGGATTTATTTGAAACCAACGGAATTTGTTCAACCGGATACATCAAGCCATAGCCTTGTTCACTTACTAGAATGACTTGATCATCTGGTTTATAAGATAAAGATACACTAATCATTTCGTCCATAGCCCCAATCTTCATACAAGCCATTGTTTTATTAGAACGTGAAACTTCAAATTCTTTTAATTCGGTACGCTTGATCATACCATGACGACTTGCACTTATGACATGAACTCCTGTTTTAAAGGAATCCAATACATAGGCTGCGATAATTTTTTCACTTGAATCCATCTTAATATAATTTGAGATATGACCACCCAAATCTTTCCATTTTGCCTCTTCAATCTGGTAAACCGGAATATATCCATATGTACCACGGTTTGTGAAGAAAACTAATGTCTGTAATGTATGACTCGCTCCGTAACAAACTAATGAATCTGTATCTTTTCGTTGTGTCATGGATTCACTAGAAGCATTATAGCTTCTCATAGATACACGCTTGATATAGCCATCACGCGTAATTGTGATCATACATTCTTCTTTGGAAATCATAGCCTTTTCATCAATTACGATTTCTTTCACTTCATGTACAATATCCGAAAGACGAGGTGTATTAAATTCTTCATTCACCTTTTCTAATTCTTCCACCATGACTTTATGAAGTTCATTTTTGTCGGAAATAATCTTCTCTAATTCGGCAATGTCGCATTGTAGTTGTTTAAATTCTGCCTTTAATTCTTTAACATCTGTATTTGTTAAACGATATAAGCGCATTACGACAATGGCTTCTGCTTGTTTTTCTGTAAAGTCAAAACGTTCAATCAAATTCTTTTTGGCATGGGCCTTATCTTTTGATTTACGAATGATACGAATGATCTCATCCATTACACTTACAGCTTTGATCAAACCTTCTAATATGTGTGCACGATCTTTTTTGGAAGCTAAATCATATTTACTTCTACGAATCACTACATCTTCTCTGTGGTTGATAAAGGCATCTAACATCATGGCTAATGACATTTGTACGGGTGCCTTGTTCACAATCGCAATGACGTTGTAATTGTATGATATTTGAAGATCTGTATTTTTATATAAATAGTTTAAGATCTGTTCATCATTACTATCTTTTTTAAGATCCACGACAATTCTTAATCCCGTACGATCACTTTCATCGCGCACATCTAAAATGCCATCGATTTTTTTGTTTAAACGAATCTCATCAATTTTCTTTACCAAGTTCGACTTGATTACTTCATAAGGAATCTCATGAATCACAATTTGTTTAATTGTACGTGTTGGTACAATTTCCACTTTCGAACGAATTAAAATACGTCCACGACCTGTTTGAAAGGCTTGTTTGATTCCGTCAAGTCCCATCACGATGCCGCCTGTAGGAAAGTCAGGGCCTTTCACAAACTGCATCAATTCTTCTAATGAACAATCGGGGTGTGAAATACGATAAATACTTGCTTGAACCACCTCATTTAAATTGTGAGGTGGAATATTTGTGGCATATCCAGCCGCAATACCTGTAATACCATTGACTAATAAGTTAGGAAAGCGTGCAGGAAGTACAGTGGGTTCCATCTTTTCATCGGAAAAGTTGGGTGCCCATTCCACTGTATCTTTATCAATGTCCTGCAACAAAAAATCACTAATTTTGGCTAAACGCGCTTCTGTATAACGCATCGCAGCCGCCGGATCATCATCAATAGATCCATTGTTTCCTTGCATGTCAATTAAAGGATTAGTAATCTTCCAATTTTGTGACATACGAACCATCGCATCATATACAGAGCTATCACCATGAGGGTGATAATTACCAATGACGTTACCGACAGTTTTTGCGGATTTATGATATGGCTTATTGTAAGTATTCCCATCTTCATACATCGCATATAAAATACGTCTTTGTACTGGCTTTAAGCCATCTCTTGCATCTGGTAAAGCACGCTCTTGAATAATATATTTAGAATATCTGGCGAAACGATCGGCCATGATATCTTCTAAAGAATTCTTTAAAACATTATGTTTTACTTCTTTTTCTTTCACGCATTTACCTCCTTATAATCATCTTCTAGAGTAAATACAACATTGTCTTCGATCCAGTTACGACGAAGCTCTGCCTTATCTCCCATTAATTCAGTCACTCTTTTTTCAGCCATCATCGCATTTTCAATGGTCACACAAAGTAAAGTTCTTGATTCAGGATTCATTGTGGTATCCCAAAGTTGAGTGGCATTCATTTCACCAAGACCTTTATATCGTGTAATGGTGTAACCATTTTTTAATTCGGCTTTTTTCTCATCTAATTCTTCATTTGTATATAAATAGTATTCTTTACCCGCCTTGGCAATCCGATATAGTGGTGGCAAGGCAATATACAACATTTCATGCGTAATTAAATCACGCATATAACGATAGAAGAATGTCAATAATAAGTTTTGAATGTGAGCTCCATCATCATCGGCATCGGTCATGATAATGACTTTATAGTAGTTTGAATCTTCAGCCGTAAAATTTGCACCTACACCAGCACCTAAGGCATGAATAATGGTATTTAACTCTTCATTCTTTTCGATAGCTTCAAGACTTGCCTTTTCTGTATTCAATACTTTACCACGCAAAGGAAGAATCGCTTGGTATTTTGAATCACGCCCCTGTTTTGCAGAACCACCCGCAGAATCCCCTTCGACTAGATATAATTCTTTTCTTCTGGCATCCTTACTTTGAGCCGATGCCAACTTTCCAGATAACACTCTTTCCGAACGGTTCTTTCCTTTTCCATTACGAATATCGGCACGTGCTTTTCTTGCGGCATTACGAGCTTGAGCTGCCTTGATGATCTTACGTACTAGAGCATTGGCAACCTCTTTATTTTCTTCCAAGAAGTAACGAAGGTTTTCCGATACCACCGTTTCTGTTGCTGGCTTAGCTTCTGGTGTACCTAACTTTTCTTTGGTCTGCCCTTCAAATTGTAGATAATCTTCTGGAATTGTCAGATTGATGACTAATGTCAAACCTTCTCTGACATCATTCCCATCAAATCCTTTATCTTTTTCTTTTAAGAAACCATTCTTACGAGCATATTCATTAAAGACTTTCGTAAAAGCTTGTTTCGCCCCTGTTTCATGAGATCCGCCATCACGCGTACGAACCATGTTTGTGAATGAGAAAATGTTCTCTTGATATTCATCTGTATATTGGAAACATCCTTCTACAATGATCTGGTTACTTTCACCTCTAAAACTAATTGGATCATGCATTGGCGTATGATCCTGATTCACTTCTTCAATAAAGGCTTTTAATCCATCTTCATATTGGTAAACGACTTCTCTTTCTTCTTTTCGCTTATCACGTACAATCATTTTTAACCCTTTTAATAAGAAAGCATCTTCTTGGGCTCTTTCACAAATGGTTGAATATGAAAAGTGAACCGATTTAAAAATAGACGGATCCGGTTTAAAAGAAACAATACTTCCGGTATGATTGGTTTTTCCTACTTTTTCAAGTTTTCCAATCTTACTTCCCCCGTCTTCAAAAGTCATACTCCATACATCTTTTCCATCATGTACCATAACTTTACACCATGTACAAAGAGCGTTCACAACACTTGCACCTACACCATGCAATCCTCCAGCACTTGTATAGCCTCCATGACTTGTAAATTTACCACCAGCATGCAGAATGGTAAAAATAACTTGAAGTGTACTCACCCCTGATTTATGTTTTCCAACAGGCATTCCACGCCCGTGGTCTTCTACTGTAACACTGCCATCTTTTTCGAGTGTAATTGTGATTTCATCGCCATAGCCATTTAAAGCTTCATCAATCGCATTATCGACAATTTCCCATACTAGATGATGCAGACCCTTTGAATCGGTAGATCCAATATACATTCCCGGACGCTTTCTTACGGCATCCAAACCTTCTAAAATAACGATACTACTTTCATCATATTGTTGTTTTGGCATACTATCCCTACTTTCCAACGTAATCTTTATTATATCAACAAATCAAAAAAAGTGCACATAAATTCCTGTTAAAACACTTTGAATATACACTATTCATGTCCAATTAAAATGGTGTTAAACTTTAGTTCACATTTAACAAGTTCAATAATCCCAACTTAATTTAAATCTGAACTCATTTAATCGTATACATTCTTCAAAACACTTGATTGTACCCAAATTCATTATAAAGGGTTTTAATGTCCACTTTTTAGTTCCAATGTCCACTTTTTGAGTTCCAATATACACTTTTAAATCTACATTTTAAATCCGCATTATTTATGTCAAATTATTAATTTTTCCATACAATTCTCGACTAAGTAGATCAAAACTGCTAAAATAAATTCCGAGGTGGAAGAGATGAAAACTATTTTATGTATTTTATTAGGTTACCTATTAGGATCTTTACCCTTCGCTTTGATCATTGGTAAAGTTTTCTATCATACAGACATTCGCCAATATGGATCAGGAAATCTAGGTGGAACGAACGCAGGAAGAGTTCTTGGAAAGAAAGCGGGAATTTCTGTCATTGTGTTTGATGTATTAAAAGTTGTTCTTGCGATTGCGATCGCAACCCAAGTATCGAAAGTGGCCGGTATCTGGACAGGACTTGCCTGCTGCATCGGACATTGTTATCCAGTCTTCGCAAAATTCCATGGTGGCAAAGCCGTTAGTACAATGTTTGGCTTCTTGTTTTCTACAAGCATCTTCTTATTTCAAGATGCAAGCTACTTACTTGTACCATTTGGCATGTTTCTAGTTGTCCTATATCTATTTAAATATGTATCTTTGGCAAGTATGTGTGCAGCCATCGCAAGCAGCTTATACATTACGGCATTGATGCTAGGATTCAACGTGGAAAGTATTTCAGTTATTGTCGCAAGCTGGCTAATGACAGTTCTTGTGATTTACAGACATCGTACAAACATAGAAAAAATCAAAAAAGGTACAGAAAATACAATTTCATGGTTATAGAAAGTTTTTAAGAAACTTTCTTTTTTTTATGTCTTTTTCACATTGGAATCGTATCATAGTATGTATGAACTATTTATACTACGAATACAAATCCAGTACTGTTTGCACTGTTAAAGAAGATGAAAAGCTATACTACAAGAGTTTAAGCACGCAAAATTATCTAAACGAAAAATGCTTATTAAATGGATCCACCCTTAAAGGAAGACAAGAAGCCTTTGTCTATCAAATGAAAGTAAAAAAATATATTCCTGTTGTTGTATCCATTTCAAGAAAGGAGATCTACTTTCCCAACAAATCGAAAAAAGCACATGACTGTATCTGGATCAATTATGCCAATATTAAAGACGTCACTTACTTTGAGTCCACTTGCACTATCACATTTCATGATGGCTCCAAACTCAATTGTGAGCATCCCAAACGAATCCAACAAACGCTAAAACAAATTTTTCGCTACCTAAATAAAAATACACCGGATTAACCGGTGTATTAGTGGCAACCTCCACCACATGATGAACAATCATGTGAGCAACTTGATTGTTGCATTTGTTCTTCATGACGAAGTGTATTTACGCCAAGACCCTCAATACATACTGTGGCATTATCGGCTAAATTCGATACTTCTACAATTGTACATGCTGGGAATGGTTCATCGACAAAGTTTTTGAATGTATTCAAGAATGCTTCTTTATCCTCGATATTCTTTAAATACACAGTGAACTTCACAACATGGTGAAGCTGTAAACCATAGTTTGATAAAACATCAATTACCTTATTGATAGCTGTAATTGTCTGTTCCTGAATGCTTTCGCCTAGTCCAGTCTGACCACTTAAATAAAAGAAGTCTCCCAATTGAACCATATTTGAAACACAAGATGTTCCCTCTTGTTTTCCTGCTGATTTTAAAAATATATTCATAGTACTAAATTCCTTTCTTCTCTTATTATATAGAATCTACGCCATCTTCTAAAGTGTTTTGCACTAAAATTTCTCTAGGCTTACTTCCTCTTGCAGGACCAATGATACCATTTGCCTCTAAAACATCCATCAATCTTGCCGCTCTAGAATAACCCACAGAGAACTTTCTTTGAATCAAAGACGTACTTGCCTTTCTAGATGCGATCACAAAACGCTTCACTTCCTCATACAAAGGATCGGCCGTAACATTTCCCGCTTCATTTCCTTGATTTTGTAAATCTTTTAATTGAATAAAGGCATCATCATATTTTGGTCTTGCCTGCGATTTCACAAATGCACAAATGTTATTGACTTCTTCATCCTTAATAAAGACACCCTGAATACGTCTAGGACTCGTTTCACCATTTGGTAAATACAACATATCTCCATTTCCTAGCAAACGCTCTGCTCCAGCTTGATCCAAAATTGTTCTTGAATCGACAGATTGTGATACCGCAAACGCAATACGACTTGGAATATTTGCCTTAATAACACCTGTAATGACATCCACACTCGGTCTTTGTGTGGCAACAATCAAATGAATACCGGCGGCACGAGCAAGTTGTGTAATTCTTTGAATACTTGCTTCAACTTCTTTAGCTGCCACCAACATCAAGTCGGCCAACTCATCAATAATAATCACAATACGAGGCAATACTTTTAAATGATCATCCTCATGATTTTTAACATACTCATTATATGCCGTAATATTACGAACACCTAATTCACCAAACAAGTCATAACGACGGTCCATCATTTCTACAATGACCTTTAATGCCTTATTGGCAAGATCACCATCCGTAATCACTGGAGATAATAAGTGTGGTACATCATTATATGGAGTAAACTCTACTTTTTTAGGATCAATCAAAACTAATTTTACTTCATCTGGCTTTGTTCGCATTAAAATCGAAGAAATAATCGCATTGACACAAACCGATTTACCACTACCCGTAGCTCCTGCAATCAATAAGTGTGGCATACGATTTAATTCACCATAGACATTATTTCCCATTAAGTCTTTTCCTAAACAGAAAAGCAACTTTTTATCTTTCATCGAATCCGGAATTGTACGCATCAAATCCTTCATCTGAACGCTTGTCTTTTCAACGTTTGGAATTTCAATTCCAACACTTGCCTTACCCGGGATCGGTGCTTCAATACGAATATCCTTAGCCGCAAGCCCCATCTTGATATCATTTTGTAAGTTACTGATTTTGTTCACACGAACACCAAGTTCTGGCTTAATTTCAAACTTTGTGACACTTGGACCAATATGAATCTGTACAAGCTTAGCCTCCACACCAAATTCATGTAAGATCTCAATCAGTTTTTCACCTTTTTCCTTCGCTGTAGTCACATTCGCATTGGATCTTGATTTTCTTTCCATATCCTCTAAAACATTTAATTTTGGAAGCTTATAGTTCTTAAAATCCGAATTTTCATCCGCAACATAATGTTTAGGTTCAACCCTTTCTACAACACCCTCATTGACAACAGGAACTTCTTTTTTGGTCTCTACAGGACTCGGTTCATCATCCACATCCACCATAAAGCTAGGTTTTCTAGGTTCTAAATCACCAATAATCAAAGGCTCATCCATTTCTTTTTCTTCATCTACAGAATCTGGTTGTACAGGTTTTACAGGATCGGCATTAATAATTTGAAAACTCGATTCATTTGTATCTTCATCTTCAAAAATAAAGTTTTTACGATCAATCGAAACAGGTGTTTCCTTGATTGGAGCACTCTTCATTACTTTTTTAGGTTTTCTTTCAAAACCTACAATTTTTTCATAACCAAACATTAAGATAGCTAGCACAAAAAATAATAGTACCATTACATAGGTTCCAGAATAATCGAATAATGACTGAAAAAGACATAGCAACAAAGCTCCTGCTAATCCAGAATATGTTTTCAAATGACCCGTAATAATATTACCGGCATTTTCCATAATATATTTTAAGCCATAGCTACCTGGGTGTGGTTTAAACTCTATAATCGAAGAAATCAAACTTAAGCCAAGTGCCAAAAATAAGATTCCAAACATATAACGCTTACGAATCACAGGCTGTTCCTTATGGAAAATAAGAACTGCACACAAGGTAGCATTCAAAATAAAAAATCCATTTGTTAAAGCTCCAAATAAGAATTCAAAGAAATGTTTTAAAAAAGCTCCTACAATGCCAAATTCTAAAACGACAATAAAACTAATACATATCATACAAATAAGGAAACACAAACGAAATAAGTTTGAGTGCAACCAAGACGTTTGTGTTTTCTTTTTCGTAGATTTTCTTCGTGTTGTTTTTTTTCTGGCTTTTGCCATACTTACCCCACTTTCTACTTATTTAAGTTTATTTCTAAAATAACCGGTAAAATCATCGGTCTTTTTGCGGTTTGTTTATAAAGATATTTAGAAACCTTATCACGAATCAAGTTACGCGTTTCTAAATTGTCATACGTTTTATTTTCAACCGCCTCGTTGATCGTATCTTCCATAATTTTAGCTACATCACCCGTGATGTATTCTGCATCACGCAAATAGATCAAGCCACGACTTTGTACATCTGGACCATTAATGATTTTCTTTGTCTTTGCGTTGATACCAATTGCTAAAATCATGACCCCATCCGTACTCAATGTTTCACGATCTTTTAATACGACACCTGCCATATCCCAGTTTTCTTTTCCATCGATCATTGTTTCA
Source organism: Holdemanella sp. MSK.7.32 (assembly GCF_024460475.1). Taxonomy (GTDB): domain Bacteria; phylum Bacillota_I; class Bacilli_A; order Erysipelotrichales; family Erysipelotrichaceae; genus Holdemanella. The sequence goes on from NZ_JANFYN010000003.1 coordinate 37,366, forward strand.
TGAAGCTCTAATTCCATTGCGCAAGAAACTAATTTACGATTTTCAAAAGTGGCAACCTGTCCATTATCTAAAATGATGATGCGACTTGGATCATATCCCATTTCAACCGCAATCTGTGAATTCATGTGCAACAAACGATATTCCCCTTTGATTGGAATATAGTATTTTGGTTTTGTAAGGAAGATCATCATTTTCAAATCCTCTTTACTAGGGTGCATACTCAAAACATTCTTATCTAAGACGATGATTTCACCCTCTTTTTTGTACATGTCATTTTCCATGCTCTTGAATTCATTTTCAACACCAGGTACAACGGGACTTGCGACCACAATGACATCATCCTGATCAAACACAATCGATTCTAATTCATTGTTGGCAATGTTGTTGATCGTTTTGAATAAAGATTTACCTTGCCCTGAAATGATTACGACAACATCTTTCATTGAGTTATCAAAATCAGCTGGATCAATCACTAAAGAAGGATCCACCTCATACCCAATTTCTTTTAATCGTCCTACTAAATCACGTAATTCTTTTGAATAGAATACCATCTTACGACGACTTGCCATACAACAATCAATGATTTCCTGAATACGATATACACTTTGTGTATACACACTCACAAAGACACGCTTATTTTCATGTGTTTCTAAAACCTGTAAAAGTTTAGGGGAAATACGATGACTCGGAGAAGTGTGTCCACTTCTTTCTGCCCCTTTACTTTCCTGTAACAAAACCAATACACCTTCGTTACCAAGTTCTGAAATCGTTGTGAAATCGGCACGATATGCATCGTCTAAATCATCATAGTCTTCAATAAATTCACCAGAATATACAATATAGCCTTGATCTGTACCAATCGCTAAACCAAACGTTCCTGGATACGCATGCGTAATTGGGAAGAAAACAACTCTTCTTTTGCCAATACGCTTTTTATCATTACGCTTTACAGAATGTACACGCACACCTGTAATATGTTCCTGACGAATCATTTTCTGTACTTCTTTTACAGCTAATGGAGCGGTATAAACATCACAAGGGACTTGTTTTAATAAATATGGTAAAGCTCCCATTACGTCATCATGACCATGCGTAATAAAAATACCTGCAACACGATTTTTATTTTCAACTAAATACGTAAAATCCTGAATAATAAACTCGATACCTAATGACTCCTTGTTGTCAGGAAATTTGATACCCGCCTCTATTACATAGATGGATTCATCCACCTCCACACAGAATAAGTTTTTACCATCTTCATCTAAACCACCAAGGGCAAAAATACGGATTTTTTCTGTTAATGAAGGAATTTTTTCTTCTTTCATATTATCTCCTTTTAAATAGTATTATTTTTCTAAATTATATCACACCGCAACGCCATCTAAAGAGAAACTTTTCGCCTCTGTAATTTTAACTTCTACAAAATCTCCAGGCTGAATATTTTCACCTTTAAAGTTCACTAATTTTTGGGTGTCTGTATATCCAGAATATACCTTTTCATTCTTCTTACTTAAGCCATCCACTAATACGGTAACAGTACGACCAACATAAGCTTTATTCTTTTCTAAAGCCAGATCATTCCATGTTTTATTTAATTTCGCTAAACGCTTTCTCTTTGTCTCCATATCAATCGAGTCATGCATACGGCTAGCTGGTGTACCAGGTCTTGCTGAGAAAATAAATGTAAAGGCATTATCGTATTTACAATAACGAACCACATCTAGAGTGTGTTCAAACTGTTCATCGGTTTCATTTGGGAAACCAACAATGATATCTGTTGAAACAGAAACATTTGGAATTGTATTGACAATCTTATCATATAAAGCTAAGTATGATTCTTTTGTATAACGACGACCCATTAACTTAAGTACATCATCATCTCCTGATTGTAGTGGCAAATGAATAAATGGCATGATATTGTCATATTTTGCGATTATATCAATCATTTCTTCAGAGAAATCCCAAGGGTGACTTGTTGTAAAACGAACACGAGGAATGCCAATCTTAGCAACTTCTTCTAATAATGTCGCAAAATCCTGTTCATTATCCATATCTTTTCCATACGCATTCACGTTTTGTCCAAGCAATGTGATTTCTTTATAACCCTCATCCTTAAGTTGCTGAACCTCTTTTAAGATTTCAGACATCTTACGTGAACGCTGTTTACCACGAGTATAAGGAACAATACAATATGTACAGAATTTGTCACAACCATACATAATGTTGACCCAAGCCTTGAATGTTCCAAAACGGTGTACCGGTAGATTTTCGTAAACCTCTCCTTCTTTAGAGTAGATTTTTACAACTTTTTTACCCTCCACCATACAACTATAAAGCATGCTAGGAAGCTCTTGAATATTGTGTGTTCCAAACAATAAACGAACTTGAGGATATTTCGTTAATAAAGTTTCAACTAAACCTTCCTCTTGTGCCATACATCCACAAACACCAATCACAAGATCTTTGTTTTCGCGATATAAACGTTTGAAGTTACCAATCTCACCCAATACTTTTTCTTCCGCATTTTGACGAATTGCACAAGTATTGATAATTATGACATCACTGCCTTCAGCCGTTTCATTCGGTGCAAATCCTAGCTCATCTAAAATACCAGCCAATGTTTCACTATCACGCTCATTAGCCTGGCAGCCATATGTAGAAATAAAATATTTTTTTCCTCTTCCCATCATACGAGCAACTTCAGGAATATTAAATGTATCAATACGATCAATTGTATTTGTTGTACGCTTTTGTGCTTCTTTTAAATCGGGTAATACCCATCCTGGTTTTTGTTTCATGTGATCTCCTTTCGAAAAAAAATGCCAAGCACTAAGCTTGGCAAATGTGTTCAAATTTGAATTACTGGTTGATTGCTCCAACAGGGCAAGTTCCTACGCATGAACCGCAGTCGATGCAAGTTCCTTCGTCACAAACTGATTTTCCTTCATCGTCTAATGAAAGAGCTCCTACAGGGCATCCTCCTACACAAGCACCACATCCGATGCAAGCATCTTTATCGATATTTACTGCCATTGTTATTTCCTCCTTGTTTAATAATTTATACTCAAATTATAGCGATAACCAAGTAGTGAATCAAGACAGTTTAGTAAGTGCAGGCTTACCGTAATTCTTTTACCAAACTAAAAAATTGAAGTCGGGACTAAAGCCCGACATTTTTATTTTGCGTATTCCTGGGCACGTGTCTCACGAATAACATTAACCTTGATTTGACCTGGATATGTCAATTCAGATTCAATCTTATCACGAATATCACGAGCTAATTTTACACAAGTCATGTCATCCACGTGTTCTGGATTTACAAGTACACGAATTTCACGACCTGCCTGAATCGCAAACGCATTTGAAACACCCTCAAATCCATTCGCAATTTTCTCTAAGTTTTCAAGACGGTTGATATAAGCCTGAGCACTTTCTTTACGTGCACCAGGTCTTGCAGCACTAATTGTATCTGCTGCGATAACCAAATGACTCGTCAAGAACTTAGGTTCTACATCCCCATGGTGTGAGTGGATCGCATTTAATACAATTTCTTTTTCACCATGTTTCTTACAGAACTTGTATCCCAATTCAACATGAGATCCATCTTGCTGCTCAATATTCAATGCCTTACCAATATCGTGCAACAATCCAGCACGTTTGGCAATTTGCTGATTCAATCCAAGTTCAGCTGCCATGCATCCAGCGATATAGGCAACTTCCATAGAGTGCTGCAAAGCATTTTGTCCATAAGAATAACGATATTTTAATGTACCAATCAATTTTACAATTTCACGATCAATACGACCAATACCCAGTTTAAAGATAGCTTCCTCACCAGCCTTCATGATCTCTTGATCAATTTCATTCTGGTATTTCTTAACAACATCTTCAATTCGTCCCGGCTGAATTCTTCCATCACGAATCAAGTGTTCCAAAGCTAAACGAGCCACTTCACGACGTACTGGATTAAAACATGTAATCGTAATCAAATCTGGAGTATCATCGATGTTTAATTCAACACCTGTTGCCTGTTCAAAACAACGAATATTACGTCCTTCACGACCAATGATACGTCCCTTCATTTCTTCACCAGGTAAAGAAACAACACTGACTGTCTTTTCTTGAGTTTCCTGCTGAGACATACGCTCAATAGCTAAGGCAATGATATTCTGCGCTTTTTCATTGGCAGTCGCCTTTGCCTCATCCTCTTTATCTTTGATGTACGCAATTGTTTCATGTTCCATTTTCTTTTCCACAATCGCAAATAATTCATCTTTTGCTGCCTGGCTTGACATTTTGGCAACACTTTCTAAAACGACAACCTGTTTGTCGATTTCTTCTTGTAATTTTTTTTCTTTTTCGTCTAATGATGTCAGTTTGTCAGCAACACTTTTCATCTTTTCATTAATCTGACGCTCTTTTTGATTTAACGCTTCATCACGAAAATTCAAGTTATCTTCTCTACGCAATAACTTGTTCTCTAATTCCATTGATTCTTGTTTACGTTCTTTAATTTCTTTTTCAGCTTCTACGCGCAAATCATGAGCCTGTGTCTTTCCGTCTAACACGGCTTGTTTTACACGAGATTCCGCTTCATTTTGAGCTTCTTTTAAAATCTGTTCTGCTTTTTGCTGATTCTTATTTAAACCTGCTTTGGAAAGTCCGACCATACAGCCAGATCCAATCGCAAGACCTGCGACACCAGACAAAACGATCCATAGTACATCCATACTATTTCCTCCTTTTCGTCCTTTGTTCTAGGTAAAACCAAAAATATTATACACGAAAACAGGTATAAAGTCTATCAACTCAACATCCAAAATAAAAGATGTTTGCCTAGACAAACATCTTATAATAAAGCACGAATCGCAAAGAAGATCAAAACAAATGCACCTAATACGATACGATACCATCCAAATACTTTGAAATCGTGTTTTTTTATGTATGACATTAAGAAGCGAATCACAAAAATAGATACGAAAAATGCCACAACCATACCAATCACTAGAATAAAGAATTCTAGAACACTAAACGCAAGCCCAAATTTCACCAACTTCAATAGACTCGCTCCAAACATAACTGGAATCGCTAAGAAAAAAGTAAATTCTGCAGCTACTGCACGACTTACACCAATCATCAATCCACCAACAATCGTAGCTCCTGATCTTGAAGTTCCAGGAAGTACAGCTGCCACAACTTGAAACAAACCAATAATCAATGCATCTTTATAAGATAAAGCAGATAAACTATTTACACTAGGACGCATATCTTTATTTCGATTTTCAATATAAATAAACGCAACACCCACTAAAATCAACATAATCGCTACGACAAAGCCATTATATAAGTGTGCATCGATCCAATCATCCAATGCCAAGCCAATAATTGCCGCAGGAATTGTAGCTACTAAAATCTTAGACCATAAGATCCAGATAGATTTCACAGAAGTATATTTTCCTTCTTTATTTTTTCTAAATGGGAAAATTTTATTCCAGTATAAAACAACAACCGCAAGAATGGCCCCTAACTGGATTACGACAAGAAACATACTCCAGAATGATTTTGATACATTCATAGGCATGATTTCTTCTAATAAAATCATATGTCCTGTTGAACTAATTGGAAGCCATTCGGTAATCCCCTCAACAATACCATACAATATCGATTTTAAAATCTCGATCATACTATCCTCCATACTACAGAAAAAGCCAGGAAATCCTGGCTACATTTTTACTTTTCAACGATTTGTTTGCCGTTGTATTCGCCACAAGAGCACATCTTGTGAGCAAGTTTATATTCACCACAATTTGGACAACGAGTCAACGCTGGTTTCACCAATTTGTAATGTGTTCTACGTTTTGCTTTACGTGTTTTTGAATTTCTTCTCTGTTGAACTGCCATGCTTGCACCTCCTAGTCATCATCCAGTTTGAAATCATTTAATTTTTCCCATCGTGGATCAATTTTTGGCTCTTCTTTATCTTGATCCGATAAAAGCTGCCAACCATCTCCCTTTGGATATTGATCTCGAGGTAAACGAGTGATACTCATTGGAGCCTCATATAATATCGCCTGGAAAATCTCTGGGTTAATATCGATTGTCTCTTTTTTCACCACGATAATTTCCTGATCTTCTGCATCCTGTACCGGAACAAAAGAATACGTTTGTTGCGACTCCGCCTCAAATGGAAAATCAATATCTTCGTTTGTGATGGAATCTAGAACAATCATTGTTCCATCCATTCTCAAATCACTCGATACGAAATTCATTCCGTCAAACTCTAATGTACCCGTAACATGTACATCTGGAATAGTCTTGACAGAAGTATGATGAAGCAGATCGTTTTCTTCAACCGCAATCCACTCATCAATTTCAATAATATGGTTTTTTGCATTTAAGAAGTCTTTTCTATTAAATTTCACGATCTTCACCTCATGTCGCATTTGATATTATAATAAAAGTAATTGATAAAGTCAATATTTCCACAAGAAAAAGATTTTGATATCATAATGAATATGAAAACATGTGGAATTATTACAGAATATAATCCTTTTCATCAAGGACATATCTATCATATCAAAAAAACGAAAGAATTAACACAATGTGATTGTTTAATTGCAATCGTTTCCAATCATTTTACACAACGAGGCCTTTTTAGCCTATTAACTATGGAAGATAAAACTAAGCTAGCCCTCGAAGCCGGATGCAATCTAGTCATTGAGCTTCCTCCTTGTTATGCAGCACAAAGTGCGGATTACTTTGCCAAATACGCTGTTGAATCTTTAAGTCAGTTACATATTGATCAAATCTGTTTTGGCTCTGAAACAAACAACATCAGCACACTAAAAGAATATTCGAAACAAATGGAATCGACTCAAGTGGTTCCATCTTTAAGCATGAATCAAAATCTATACACCAAAAATATTCGTCCTAATGATATCTTAGGCATTCAATATATCAAACAATGCGAGAAATACGGTATTACCCCTTGTACAATTGCTCGTAATGATTCTTTTAAAAGTGCTACGCAAACACGCAAAGAATACTTTGACGGTATTTCGCAATTCAATGATGCCTACTTTAATAAAAACCAAACATGGGATACTTATTATCCATATCTAAGAAAATTTTTACTTTTATCCGATACAAATACTTTATCCACATACTTTTTAGTCAACGAAGGCATTGAATATCGTTTAAAAGAAAATGCCAAAAAATATCAAAAGTGGCAAGATTTTCTTATGGCTTCCATTTCTAAAACTTATACAAAAGCACGTATTCAAAGAACTTGTATGTTCATTTTACTTCAAATCACAAAAGCACAGATGCAAGAAAACAACCATTTCAATCACGTTATTGTAGCAGGCTTTGATTCTGTAGGACAAGAATTCTTAAAAGGTAAACATGTCATCACAAAATTTAAAGAATTGCCTAAATTTCTGCAAGACATTGAGCTCAAATGTCAATATCTATCTTTTGACACATTTAAAGCTAGAAAGGTGATGTATTATGATCGTTAGTATATGCATTTTAATCTTTATTGTATGTATATACATCTATTTTTTTCCATGTATCCCAAAGCGAAAGAAACACTATGCGTACGCACTATTACTTGGATGTCCTGCTCATGATGATGGAACCATGTCTTCAAGTCAAATCAAAAGATGCAATCTTGCGATTGACATGTATAAAAAGGGGCTTTATGATACGTTAATTATCTCTGGGTCAAATGTAAAGAATGAGTATGTAGAAGCTGAAGTTATGAATACTTACATAAGGAAAAGAGTGGAAATCCCAACCATTCTTGAAACACACGCAAGAAATACCTTTGAAAACTTCAAGTTATCTAAAGAATATATTCAAGAGCAAGATGTGCTCATTCTAACATCCCAAACGCACGCCAAAAGAGCTTGTGCAATTGCCAAGCAATTCTTTTCAGATTATGGTTGTGCGTGGTTTAAAGATTTAAAGATGAAGCACATTCTTCGCGAAATTATTTCTCGTATCATCTACATTAAAATTGAAATTCAAAAGAAAATAGGAAGGTATTAGCCTTCCTATTGAATTGTACGAACGACTTCATTGACACTTCGTACTTTTTTTAAGTTCGCAATTAAATTTTGTAGATGCGCTGCATTCTTTACTGCAACCGTTAGTTTTGTGGTTGCCTCTAAGTTTCCTTCATCCACAGCCGAATCTACATGTTTTAAATAGACATTGCACTGCTGCAAAGTCGTCACAATATCACTCAATAAGTAGTTACGATCATCACTATGAACCACCAAATTGACTTCATATTGTTTTTCATCTAAGCCCTCTTCCCATTGAACAGGAATCAGACGTTTCTTTTCATTCAAGATATTTGGACAATCCGCCCTATGGACCTTCACACCTTGGCCTTTAGAAATATATCCAATAATTGGATCACCCGGAATAGGTCGACAACAATTTGCCAAAGATACCGCAATTGTATCAACGCCTGGAACAATAACACCACAATTTGAATGTTTCACTTGGTGAGATGGCTGCTTGTTGTAGATCTTCATAATTTCCTGATCTTCCAACATATTCGAACGATTCTTCACCAAACGATCCACAATGGACTGCAATGATACACGCTTCTTCGCAATACCTACATATAGATCATCCACACTCTTAAATGACAAAGATGTTAAAATCGACTCTAAACGTTTGGTTTCCATTAATTTTGAATCCAGCTTCAAACGCCTAAACTCATCTTCAAGCATCGATTGACCTAGCTTAATACTGTCCTTGCGTGACTGCTGCTCTTGTTTTTGTAAGAAAGTACGAATCTTATTTCGTGCATGCCCACTCTTAACAATTTTGATCCAGTCTGCACTTGGACCTACAGAGTTGTTGTTGGTTAAAATATCAACAACATCTCCCGTTTTTAGTGGCGTATTCAAAGGTACAATAGCCCCATTGACTTTAGCACCAACCGTTTTATTACCAACCTCCGTATGGATTCTGTACGCAAAATCGATTGGACAAGAACCTGTAGGTAACGCAATAACTTTACCTCTAGGGGTTAAACAATATACATTGGCTTCAAAAATATCTTTTTGAAGTACATTCATATATTCAAGTGGATCTTCACTCTCTTCATCGGTCATCATAGAGAAATCTCTAAACCAAGAAAGTTTATCCTCAATCTCTTTTTGTTCATACTCAGGCGCATAATTACGATTTTCTTTATACTTCCAGTGCGCCGCAACACCTCGTTCGGCAATCGCATCCATTTCTTCAGTACGAATCTGGATTTCAAAAATATTACCATGTTCTGGCTCTACAATCGTCGTATGCAAAGACTGATACATGTTGGCTTTTGGCATCGCAATATAATCTTTAAAACGACCAGGAATCGGTCTATATTTGGCATGGATATAACCTAATATTTCATAACAATGCACCACTGAATCTGTAATAATACGAATTGCTAATAAGTCTAAAATTTCTTCAAAACGCTTGTTTTTTGTAACCATCTTTTTATAGATGCTGTAGAAATGTTTAGAACGGCCAAAAATACGATATTGAATATTATACTCTTGTAAAATCGATTCAATATCCGAAATCATTTCTTGAACTTGACCATTACGATCACTTTCACGTTGTTTTACCAAACCTTTAATTTCTTCGTACTTCTTATAATCCAGATATTTAAAAGACAAATCTTCCAACTCATTTTTGATTTCACTGATACCTAAACGGTGTGCAATCGGTGCATATACACTCAAAGTTTCACGTGCAATCTTCTTTTGTTTTTCCGGACGCATATACTGCAACGTACGCATGTTATGTAGACGGTCCGCTAATTTGATCAAGATGACACGAATATCTTTGGCCATCGCAATAAACAATTTACGATGATTACTTGCCAAATATTCTTCTTCATCTTTAAACTTGATGGCACCAATTTTCGTAACTGCATCCACCAAAGTTGCGATTTCTTCACCAAACAATTCTATAATCGTATCTGTAGTTACGCCTTCACAATCTTCGACTGTATCATGTAAAAGACCAGCCGCAATCGTTTTAGGGCCACAATGCATTAACGCTAATGTATTCGCCACCTGAATTACGTGAATGACATAAGGCTCTCCACTTTTACGAAACTGCCCCTTATGGTGTTCATAGGCAAAATCATATGCCTTTTGTATCAACTCAATATTTTCTGGGCGTTTTATATATGTCTGTACATTCTCCATGCACTCTTCAAAAGTAACTTGCTTTTTCTGACTCATAATCACTGCGCCCCCTTTCCTAAATTAAATTCTTTATTCTCCCTCAAAATGTGTTAAAGAACACACTGGGATATCTTTAAATTTTTCTCTTCCTTTTAAATCATCCAATTCAATCACAAAAGCTACACCGACAACGCTTGCCTGCATACGCTCAACCATTTTAATAATGGCTTCTACAGTACCTCCTGTAGCCAATAAATCATCGATAATCACAACTTTTTGCCCAGGTAAAATGGCATCCGCATGGACACAAAGCTCATCTTGACCATATTCTAGATCGTACGTTTCATTCACTGTTTCTCTAGGAAGTTTTCCTGGCTTTCTAACGGGTACAAAACCAACATTATTCTCTAAAGCTACTGGAACACCAAATAAGAAACCACGTGCTTCTGGGCCAATCACAACATCGGCACCAATACTTTTCACAAAGTCATTGAATTGATCTACACAATAACGCATCGCATTCGCGTTTTGTAGAATAGGTGTTACATCTCTAAAAACGATTCCTTCCTTAGGAAATCCTGGAATACTCTCAATATAATCTTTTAAATCCATACTAAACCTCTTTCTAATTGATTCCATTTTACTACGCATATACAATCTCATCAATCACAAAATTTACCTGTTTACGACCCTGATACTGATTGATTTGAACAGTTCCAATAAATGAATAAATCGCATTTACACTTTTTTTATACTCCGCTTCACTCTGGTTAAAACGCATACACTGCAAGCCAGATTCTAAAGTATACTTGCGATGTTTATGATTTTGAAAATCATATAAACTTTTAATTTTTGGCTGAACGATTTCAAAACTAGGAAACACAAAACCAGGGCCAAACGGTCTAAGTATATCTAAAGATTGAATGGTTTCCAAGCTTAATTCTTCATCATCTATGACTAATGTATTTTTCTTTTTTACACTATACGTATATTCCTTGATACGTGTATGAATAAATTTTTCAAACAAATCAAATTCATTTAGATTCAAAGAAAAACCAGCTGCATTTTCATGTCCGCCAAACGTCACAAAATGTGGATATTCACCTAAAAAATCCATACAGTTAAAGCCCTCTGGACTTCGCATACTTGCCTTATACCCCTGCTCATTTTTTGCCAAGACAATACAAGGCTTATTAAAGCTAGCACAAATCGATCCTGCAACTAAACCAATGATTCCCTCATGAAAGCTTGCATCTTCAATCATAAAGATATCTTCATTGCCTTTGCACTTCATCAAAGCTGTTTTTTGCATCTGATCCGATAATTGTTTACGAATCGTATTGATCTGTGTAATCTGCTGACCCAATGTAAAAATACTCTCATCGTCCTGTGCTAAAAAATAACGAACGACATTGTTCGCATTCGCAAGATTACTTAATCTTCCAATCGCATTTAATTTTGGGACCACCTGAAAACCAATACTCGTTTCATTTAACTCACGATCGGTAGCTAATGAAAATATATGTTTTTCATGCGTTTGATTCATCAAACGTAAAGCATTTTGAATTAAAGCACGCGTCTGCCCTTTCACAATCATCATATCTGAAATACTCGCAAGGCCTGCTAGCTGTAAAAGATAGTCATTGTCAACGCCTAATACACGCATACATTCATAGGCAACGCCAGCTCCACATAATGTTTCAAAACAAGATTCCATCAATGTTGGATGCACTACAATATCGCAATTCACCTCTTCATCCATTGTATGATGGTCCGTTACGATTACATCCATACCCAATTCTTTAGCCAATGCTAAAGCTTGCGTACTCTTAATTCCATTATCTACTGTGATAATCAAGGAATAACCTTTTTTGTGTGCGAGTGTAACTGTCGCCTCACTTAATCCATACCCCTCTTTGATACGGTCTGGAATATAGAAACCACACTCAAGACCTAGTTGTCTTAATCCTGAAACCATAATGGTTGTTGCGCTGATACCATCACAATCATAGTCACCGGCAACGATTACTTTTTCACAATTCGAAACAGCTTGTGCTATACGCTTTTTAAACCTTTCCATACATGCAGATTCAGAAATTGAATTTAAAGGCTGACTCGTTGTCCAATATTCCCATTTTGATGTATCGGGCTCTAAAAATTCTAATACTTTTTTTGTTAATTCTGTCATTTGTTCCATGCTAATTATTATACCATATATTAAAATGTTCACAGACTATTAATCTGTGAACAATTCTTTCTGATAAGGAATTTGAAGATGCTCATACGCTTTAGGCGTTACAATTCTTCCTCTTGGCGTACGATTGATAAAACCAATCTGTAATAAATAAGGCTCATATACATCTTCGAGTGTCATCGGCTCTTCTCCAATACTTGATGCGATTGCTTCAAGCCCGACGGGACCTCCTTTAAATCTTTCAATAATACCCTTTAAGTATTTGTGATCAACCGCATCCAAACCTAAATGATCTACACGAAGTCGATCTAGAGCTGTTTTGGCAATTTCACTTGAAACCACACCCTCATTATAGACTTGTGCAAAATCACGCACACGTCTAAACAAACGGTTTGCGATACGTGGAGTACCACGTGAGCGTAAAGCTATTTCTGTGACAGCATTTTTATCAATTTCCGTATTCATAACACAACTTGTACGATAAACAATTTTTTCTAAGTCTGATAAATTATAGTACTCCAATTGGGAAATGATCCCAAAACGATCACGTAAAGGAGCACTTAAATCTCCGGCACGAGTTGTGGCACCAACAAGTGTAAAAGGTGGTAAATTAATACGAATATTGTGTACCGTAGCTGAATCTTTACCTACCACAATATCTAGACAATAATCTTCCATAGCCGGATACAACACTTCTTCTACTTGTTTTGGCAAGCGGTGGATCTCATCAATAAATAAGACATCTCCTGGTTCAAGCGTCGTAAGAATCGCAGCTAGATCTCCACTTTTTTCAATCGAAGGACCACTGGCTGTTTTAAGATTTCCATGCATCTCATTAGCAAGAATATATGCCAATGTTGTTTTTCCAAGTCCAGGAGGGCCGTAGAATAAAACATGATCCAAAGCTTCATTTCTAGATCTCGCCGCATGAATAAACACATTTAGATTTTCTTTTAATTCCGATTGCCCAATATATTCATTTAAACTTTGCGGACGCAATGTCTTTTCAAAGTTATCGCACTCTTGTAAATTTCCATCTACTTCTCTAGGCATTTATCTTATACTCCATTTCTTTTTGCGAGTAAGATCAACGCTTGTCTTAGCATTTCATCTTCTCCTAATTCTGTATTTTCTAATTCCTTTTTAATTTTCGTTAATTGATTTGTCTTATATCCAAGTGATAAAAGCGCATCCTGAACTTGGCCCCACACTGGATTTGATGTAGCACCATCACTGGTTTCCAAAGATACAAACTTACCTTTTAGATCTAGAACAATTTGTCCTGCCGTTTTTGCACCAATACCAGGTAAAGACTTAAGTTTTTTGATATCATCATTTTCAATGGCTTCAATCATTTCTTTTCCCGAACATACCGACAACATAGTCTGTGCTGTTTTAGGACCAATGCCTTTCACATTGATCAAACGCATAAACACTTCATAGTCTTCTTCTTTTAAAAAGCCAAACAACAAGATCGCATCCTCACGTACATGTTGATACGTATAAAGAAACAATTCATCTCCCATTTTTTGACTTAAAGCATTTGCCAGATAGACTTCGTAGCCTACGCCATGCACATCCAACACAACACGATCACTTCGAATAATTCTTACAACGCCATTCACAAACGCAATCATATTACACCTCAACATCTAATTCTACAGGACAGTGATCGGAACCATATACATCCGTCAAAATCTTGGCATCCACAATTTTATCTTTTAATTCAGGTGATACTAACCAATAATCAATTCTCCATCCCGCATTCTTTTCGCGAGCCTTAAAGCGATAACTCCACCAAGAATATTCTACTTTTTCAGGATACAAAGTACGGTATGTATCTACAAAATGAGACAATAAATACTTCTTAAAGCTATCTCTTTCTTCATCTGTAAAACCTGCATTTTTATGATTTGTCTTTGGATTTTTAATATCGATCTCTTCATTGGCCACATTAAAATCGCCACAAACCATAACTGGTTTATCTAATGATTTTAAATAGGCACTAAACGCTTTATCCCATTCCATACGATAATCTAAACGTTTTAGACCATCTCCTGAGTTTGGTGTATAAACAGTCACAACATAATATGCAGGATATTCAAGCGTAATCACTCTTCCTTCTGTATCATGTTCTTCCATATCCATTCCATAACGAACCGACACTGGTTCTTCTTTACAGAAAATCATTGTTCCACTATAGCCTTTTCTTTGTGCGCTATTTATATATTGATACGGATAAAATTCACAATCCACTTCAATTTGATCGGGTTGTGCCTTCGTTTCTTGAATACAGAAAATATCTGCGTCCAAAGCATAAAGAATTTCCACAAAATCCTTCTTTAATACGGCACGAATCCCGTTTACGTTCCACGAAATACATTTCATAAAAAAACACCTCAGAAGCATTATACCACACCAAAAGAAAAGGCTACACAATGTGTAACCTTAGTTTTCAATAAATTCAAATTCAAAGCCTAATAAACGTACTGTATCTCCATCTTGACATCCAGCTTCTCTTAAGGCTGTATCAATTCCAAGATAACGCATCTTATTGGCAAATAAATAGAAGTCTTCTTCTGTATTCAACTTATTGATGTCAAATACACGCTCAAGTTTAGGACCTGAAACATTCCATACGCCATCCTCTTCTTTTTCAATAATGATGTCTTTCTTCTTCTCTTCAAATGTATACATAACACCTGTCTCACCTGTATCTTCCGTAATTGGGAATGCTGGTGTTGTCGCAAGAAGATCGGCTGCTTTTCTTAGTACCGGGTCTAAGCCTTCATGAATAATCGTTGTTGTTTCATATACTGGAATATCAGGATACTTTTCTTTAAAACGACGAACATTTTCTTCGGCATTTTCCATATCCATTTTATTTGCGACAACGATTTGTGGTCTTTCCAACAAACGAATTTGATAAGACTTCAACTCATTATTAATGACTTCATAATCATTTAATGGATCTCTTCCATCTTCTGCACCCATATCAATAACGTGAATAATAACACAACATCTTTCAATGTGACGCAAGAACTGGTGACCTAAACCTTTACCATCACTTGCTCCTTCAATAAGTCCTGGTAAATCGGCTAGTACAAAGCTTCTTCCATCTCCGGTTTGTACAACCCCAACATTTGGTGTGATTGTCGTAAATGGATAATCTCCAATTTCTGGACGCGCTTTACTAACAGCATCTAGGAATGTAGATTTTCCTACACTAGGGAATCCTACCAATCCAACATCGGCAAGTACTCTAAGTTCTACAATACAATCAAATTCTTCACCCAATATACCTTGTTCTGCATATTTTGGTGCTGTATTATGACTTGATCTAAAATGCCAGTTACCACGACCTCCACGACCACCATGTGCTACAACTTGGCGTTGGTGTGGTTTTGTCAAGTCAGCAAGTACTTGATTATTATCACTTCTCTTTACAATCGTTCCTAATGGAACTTTTACTACTTTATGTTCTCCATTGGCTCCGTGCATTTTTTTGTTTTTACCTTTTTCACCTGGAGTTGCGATAATTTTACGATGATAACGTAAATCTAAAAGTGTTGTCATTCCTGGATCGGCTTCAAAAATGACATCTCCGCCGTTACCTCCATCGCCTCCAAAAGGTCCACCATAGGCAACATATTTCTCATGGCGAAAACTTACTAAACCATCTCCACCTTTACCTGCTTTTATATGAACTTTGACCTGATCTACAAACATATATACCCTCCTTTCTTTCTCATTAAAAAAGATCCCAGCAACGGGATCTTAAATTTCACACTTGTTAAGCTTGTGGATAAACAGAAACTTTCTTTTTATCTTTACCAAGACGTTCGTATTTAACAACACCGTTAACTAATGCGAACAATGTATCATCAGCACCACGTCCTACGTTAGTTCCTGGATGAATTTTTGTTCCACGTTGACGATAAATAATGCTTCCAGCGTGACAAGATTGTCCATCAGCTAATTTAGCTCCTAAACGTTTTGAGTGAGAATCACGACCGTTCTTTGTAGAACCAACTCCCTTTTTAGAAGCGAATAACTGTAAGTCTAATTTTAATAACATTTTTTACACCTCCTGTACTTGTATGTATTTAGGATAACTCTCTTCAATACTTTGAAACTGAACCAATAGCGTATTCAATATGATTTGTAGTTCAGCACATTCCGTATTGTTTATTTCTAATTCAACATCTCCTGCATCTACTTTATAAGAAATGAAACTTAAATAGCCAAGCTGTGCGATTGCGTTAATACCACCAATAATAATGGTACTGGCTGCAGAACAGACGATATCTTTTCCATACTGATCATACTCAGCATGTCCCTGCATAGAGATCAATGAAATCCCATGTTCATCTCTAGCAATTTTAATTTTAATCATAATTAAGCTTCGATAGCTTCAATTTTTACACGAGTGTAAGGTTGACGGTGTCCTTGTTTACGACGTGTTGAAGATTTTTTGGCTTTATATTTCACGATAGTGATTTTCTTTCCTTTGCCTTGTTTTTCAACAACACCAGTTACCTTTGCACCTTCTACGAATGGTTTACCAAATTTTCCATCAGCGTATAATACTTTGTCAAATGTAACTGTGTCTCCTTCGTTAGCTTCTAATTTTTCAACGAAGATAACAGCATCCTTTTCAACACGGATCTGTTTTCCACCAGTTTCGATAATTGCGTACATGTGTGCACCTCCTATTCATTCTTTTTTCACATTTAGCTTGATACTCGCCATCAAGGTGTGAAATTTCAACTTAAAACCTTTTCTGGGCGGTTGCAAGTCCATACACGGAGTTTGCAACATTGATATTTTAAAGGATATAAAGCAATACGTCAAGTTAAAATTCTATTTTTTAGCTCTATGTTTTATACTGATAAACTGGAATTCGGCTATTTCCTTGCAACAATACTTATCCAATGATTTTTTGCATTTGAATACGTTTTGATCTCTGTAAAACCCGCTTCTTTCAAAGTGGCAACAAGTTGTTCAGATGTGTAAATCTTCATACCATTGATCATCTTTGTCCATTTTTCATCTGCGGCATTCGTTCCGTCACTCTCGTTACAAATCAGGAATATGCCTTCGCTTTTCAGCACACGATTGACCTCGGAAAAGCATTTTACTAATCCTGGCCAAAAGTAAACTGTTTCGAAGGCAGAAACATAATCAAAAGTCGCGTCAGAAAAGGGTATAGCAGATACATCTCCTTGAACTACATTACATTTCCCTTGTTTAATGGCGAGGGCGTTCAATTTTTGAGATTCTGCCACACTAACCTCAGAATAATCCATTCCTGTCACGTGGCCATTTCTACATCTATCAAGCCAGACCGCAATATTTGCTCCGCCGCCACAGCCGACATCCAGCACTACAGCATCAGACTTCGCGGAGATATTTGAGAATCCCCATTGCGATAATTTGGCGTGACCGGTGTTCATCATCTTCGTCATCAATTTTCCGCCGAAGCCTTGTGGCTTACGGGTATTTTCAAAAAATTTCATTACAGAATTCCTCCTCCACAAATACCGATTTCCTTACTTCTACAAACTGAAAGTTGTTTATTAAACCTTTTTAACCTTAACCAACAACATCATAGGTCTACGCATTTCATCACACATTTCCGGCATACCCATCATATCTGCCGGAGGCATTGCTTCCTCAATAGCCTCAATTTGAAAACCACATTTTATAAGTGGATTCAATATCTGCGTTAATGTGTGGTGCTGTTTAATTACTCGTTGACCAAGAAAATTGGTTTCTCTTTCGCCTGTGTAATAGTAATTGTCGATTGGCCAATATTTAGGTTTCCCATTTTCATCATAAATCCAATCCTCATTAACACCTGCGGTGAAAGTCGGATGTTCAATGTTGAACAGGAAATCCCCACCTACTTTTAATGTGCAATACACCTTTTGATAAACATTGGCTAAATTTTCAATATAGTGTAGTACCAAATTAGAAACAACTAGGTCATAAGTATTCTCAGGATAAATGTATTCTTCAACACTGCAAACTTCATACTTGATTTTGTCATCAGAGTTATCAGCTACAGCTTTTGCAATCATTTTTTTACTACTATCAATACCAAGAATTTCAGCAGCTCCCATTTGTGCGGCATATTTGCAATGCCACCCGTAACCACATCCTAAATCCAAAACTTTTTTCCCCTGTAATTCGGGGAATAACGGTTGCAACTGATGCCACTCTCCAGCAGCTTTCAGACCATCTTTGCTTCTTCCCATTTCAGCATATGCGG
The DNA here is from genome assembly GCF_024460475.1 of Holdemanella sp. MSK.7.32. GTDB lineage: Bacteria > Bacillota_I > Bacilli_A > Erysipelotrichales > Erysipelotrichaceae > Holdemanella. The sequence goes on from NZ_JANFYN010000003.1 coordinate 56,039, forward strand.
CAAAAAATTCACTATTATCGTAAATATTTCTCATTGATAATTACCTCCACAACTTCCGATTTATCTTTTTCTTCTTAAATAATACAATTGTACGAAGTATACAAATCATATTTTTAGACTTAAATCACTAAGATTCCTGCCATTTCCAAAATGATACAAAGAATAAATAAAATGACAATCAATAATACGGGTGAAAAACCTTTTTTTAATATCTTTGTACAACCAAAGAATAGACATAAAGAAAGAACTCCAGGCAATACCATATCTAAATCCGATTGAATGTTAACTACATTGATTTGTACAAATCTCTGAACTAAAATTCCAACCACAAACATTCCGAGCATACTTGCAGCTAATGTTACGTTCTTTAAGAATGTATCCGATAAGTCCGTAATCAACTTAGTACCTTTCTTATAACCAAGCTCTTGTGTAATCCAAAGAAAGCCAAAGCGAAGTACGTTCCATGCCACAAAGAAGAAAATAGGTCCTAGAATATTTTGTGATAAAGCTAATGATGCGCCAACGGCTGCAAGAATTGGACGCATTGTAAACCAGAATACTGGATCTCCTACACCTGCCAACGATCCCATCAAGCCAATCTTTACATCTTGAATGGATGTATTTGAAATATCAGCACCTTTTGCCTTTTCTTCTTCCATAGCCAAGACAATACCAACAATGGGAGCAGAAACATATGGATGTGTATTATAGAACTTTAAATGGCGCTCTACAGCCAAATCATAATCTTCTTTGTTTGGATATAATTCTTTCAATGCCGGAAGCAAGCCGTAGCACCAGCCACCATTTTGCATACACTCAAAGTTCCATGAACCTTGTAAATATTGATGGTTTAAACAAACCTTTAATCTTGTACTCTTTTTCATATAAACCACCTACTCATAATCATTTAAGATGTCCCCTAACGGATCATCACTTGTCTTATTCGATTTTTCTTTCGCATTCAACAACATATATAGCCAAACTAAACCACCACCAATAAAGCATAACGATAGTAAAGACAAGCTTGTCATGCATGCCAAACCAAATCCAATCATAAAGAATGGATATGTAAATTTAGAGCCTAATACATTCGCTACAATCGCAAAGCCAACCACACAAACGACTCCAGAACCAATCAATAATCCTTTATAAATTGAAACAGGAATCATTTCCAAGATTGAACAAATCACGGATGAAGGGATCAATAATAATACAACCGTCGGAATTAAAACACGAATTCCTTGCATACAAATGCCAATCCATTGATAATAAGAAACTTTCTTTGTTTCGTCCATTTTATGTACAAGTTGGATTGCTAAATTACGACATACCTTTGTCAAAGATAAACCAACTAAAGATAATGGAATTGCCAATGCAATACTAAACGCAATCACATATCTAGCTTCAATTGCACTTTCAAGTCCATGAATCATCAATATAGATGAAATCACACTCGCTAAACATACATCGGGTGCAACGGCCGCACCAATATTGGCCCACCCTAAGGCAATCAATTGTAAAGATCCACCTAATAATAATCCTTCTGCTAAATGGTTTGTCACTAAACCAATTAAAGTACAGGCAACAATGGGTTGATGAAATTCAAACTCATCCAAGATGCCTTCAATGCCTGCGACAAATGCCACAAGTAAAACTAAAATAGTCTGCATACCTCTTCCTCATTTCTTTTTGATTTTTTTAAAATCCTTTGAATTTAAAAAATAATACAAGATAAATGCCCATACAAGAAGGAGTACCGCACCTAATGATATAAATGCTTTGTAGTAAGGATAGGCAAAAATTGCTCCTACACTTAGAATCATGCCAACAAAAAGATAGGATACAAATTCCTGGATTACATCATAGATTTCTTGAAAACTGTATTGATTATGTGTAGCTTCATTTTCTTGTAGTCCATCATATACGCCTTGTGCAATATCTTTTAAAAACTTTTTCATACCTATAATATACCACAAGAAAAGGCTTTCCCCTTAGGAAAAGCCAAGATTATTTATGATTCATCATTTTAAGTGCAATTCTAAGAATACAAATGCTCATTACCACAATCACAATTGAATTCAATAACCAAGTGTTGATTGTATGCGGTAGTTTATAAATAAAAACGGTACATGTGCAAAGTAGTAAAATAAAGATTTCTACAATGGAATTTTTAATCATAGTCATATCTGTACCTCCCTTACACCTTTAGTATAAAACGCTTTAAATAAAGTACAATATGACTACATACGATTGAACAAACATTTATCCAACACTTAATTCATCCTTAATCTATGTTAATTATAATTTACATAAGAACCAATTTCTCATTTGCAAGTTCTTTTAAAGAGGATTATCATTAAATTAACTAACCAAAAAGAAACGGAGTTTATTATGATCAACATACCCGAGATACTAGTGGCAAACGGGACTGGTGCATTTTTAGTAATCTTCTTATTGTTATATCGAATTCGTATTGCGCAAACGAATCAGTTTGATGAAAAAGCCTATAACTTTATGCTTATAGTTACCTTTATTGCCACGATCAATGAAACACTTAGTTTTATCATTGATGCACGCCCAGGTTTTATCCTTCATATTTTACAATATATCTCAAATACAATTTCTTCAGCTAGCTCAGGCATCATCGGATATTGTTGGTGTTTATTCGTAGAATATCATATTCATAGAAATTTTGAGCGCATCAAGAAGAAATCAAGAATCTTAGCCATTCCATTGATCATTGCCACAATCTTGATCATTATCAATTTATTGGGAACGGGTATCATCTTTGATATTTCAAAGGAAAATGTATATACTCGTGGTCCCATGAATTTTATTTTATATATTTTTGTCTTTATTTATTATATCGAAAGTATATATACTGTTCATAAAGCTAAATATGATTCCATTTTAGTAGAATTCTTTCCCATTTACTACGTTATCATCCCTTGTATGATCGGCACCATGATTCAAGGTTTCTTCTTTGGAGTTTCTACGATTTGGCTATGTGTCGCAATCGCATTTATCATAGTTTACATTGAAATTCAAATATCTATATCCTTTATTGATGATTTATCCGGACTTTACAATCGAAAATACATGAACCATTATCTGAATAAGCTACAAAACGATAAACCAAAACATGTATACGGATTCTTGATGGATATCAATGATTTTAAAGCCATCAATGATACATATGGACATTTAAAAGGTGATTATGCCCTCATACAGTTTGGTAAAATTCTACAACATTCGATTGATAAAGATTCAGTTGCCATTCGTATGGGTGGAGATGAATTTGTGATCTTTGCGAAACTCAAATCAGACGAAGAAGCCTTGGCTTTAAAGAAACAAATTAAATATAATGTTCGACAATTTAATTTAAAATCAAAAGAACCATTCCATTTATCTTTCTCGATTGGAATCGCAAAATACAACGGAAATATTGATACATTCTTATCTGCAATGGACGATTCCATGTATGAAGCTAAAAATATGCATCGTTTAATGCAGTAATCAAGGCGAGTTCATCGCCTTTTTTATTTTGCACAAAAAAAGATGAGCAATTTTATTCACTCATCTAGTTTATCGATTATTTTTTTAATGTAGTAGGTTCTTAATAAGCCAAAGATCAAGATACAGATTCCTACAATGGAAATGGCTTTTTCTTGATACAACAAGCCAAACACAAAGACGACAACGCCAAGTCCAGCCAGCTGTAATTGTTTAAAAACAACCTTTTGTTTATCATTCATTAGCGAACAGTTACGCCATTAGGCATTTCTTTTGCGACTGTGACAAATGACAAGTCTTTATCATCTGTAGCACACAAAATCATACCATAAGATTCTACACCACGTAATTTTACTGGTTTTAAGTTTGTCACTACGACAACTTGTTTTCCAATCAATTCTTCTGGCTTGTAGTGTTTCGCAATACCACTCACGATTTGACGAACTTCACCACCCAAATCAATTTGTTCAACCAATAAACGATCTGCCTTTGGATGTGGTTCACACTTCACAATCGTACCGACTTTGAATTGTAGTTTCGCAAAATCATCAATCGTAACTTCTTCTACTTTTTCTTCTTCCTTTTTAGATTCTTCTTTTTTCTTATTGAATTCTTCCATAAATTTCTTCTCATCAATACGCGCAAACAATGGTTCACACTTTTCAACTACATGAATATCTGTTTCTAAGTTTCCAAAAGATTCACAAGAATCTAAATCCGTTACTTTTGTATTTAAATATGCGAACATCTTTTCTGCCGTTTCAGGTAAGAATGAATGTAATAATACTGCTGAAATACGAATCGATTCTAATAAGTTATATAAAACTGTAGCTAAACGATCTTGTTTTGATTCATCTTTTGCGAGTACCCAAGGCATTGTTTCATCAATGTACTTGTTTGTACGACGAAGCAATGTGAATACTTCATCTAATGCATCACCAACACGAAGTTCTTCCATCTTAGCTTCTACTTTCTTCTTAGTTTCTAAAGCACAAGCTTTTAATTCTTCATCGACTGCTTCACATACATTTGGATTTGTGACTAAACCACCAAAATATTTATTTGACATCGCAATTGTACGAGATACTAAGTTTCCTAAAATGTTTGCCAAGTCTGAATTGATTCTTTCAATCATTAATTCCCAAGTAATCGTTCCATCTTGCGCAAATGGCATTTCGTGTAAACAGTAATAACGAACAGCATCTACACCAAAGTGAGCCACTAAATCTTCGGCATAAATAACATTACCTTTTGATTTAGACATTTTGTCACTTCCCGTAAGCAACCATGGATGACCGAATACTTTCTTAGGCAAAGGTAAATCCAAAGCCATTAAAATAATTGGCCAATAAATTGTGTGGAAACGCAAAATATCTTTACCAATAATGTGTGTTGCTGGCCAGTATTTGTTGAAGTTTTCATCACTAACACCATTGGCATGATAGCCAAGTGTAGTGATATAGTTGCTTAATGCATCAATCCAAACGTATACTACGTGTTTTGGATCAAAGTCAACAGGAACTCCCCATGTAAATGATGTACGAGATACACAAAGATCTTGTAATCCTGGACGCAAGAAGTTATTCAGCATTTCATTCTTACGAGATTCTGGTTGAATGAAATCAGGATGATCTTCAATGTATTTAATTAAGCGATCCGCATACTTTTGCATATTAAAGAAGTAAGCTTCTTCTTTTGCCTTCTTAACTGGACGACCACAATCTGGGCAACATCCATCTACCAATTGAGATTCTGTCCAGAATGATTCACAAGGCGTACAATACCATCCTTCATATGTTCCTTTATAGATATCTCCTTGATCGTATAAACGTTTAAAAATACTTTGTACTTCTTTTACGTGATAATCATCTGTAGTACGCACAAAATAATCATAGCTTGTATTCATTAAATCCCAGTTTGATTTAATTTGAGCAGCCACACCATCCACGAATTCTTGTGGACTTACACCTGCAGCTTTTGCCTTTTCTTCAATTTTTACACCATGCTCATCTGTACCTGTCTGGAAGAATACATCATATCCTTGTGCTCTTTTAAAACGAGCAATCGCATCCGACAAGATAATTTCATATGTATTCCCAATGTGAGGTCTACCTGATGTATACGCAATGGCCGTTGTTAAATAAAATGGTTCTTTCTTTTGTGTCATCTTTATTTCCTCCTATCATACAAATAAAAAAAGCCTTCATCCAAGGACGAAAGCTTCGTGGTACCACCTTAGTTTGTGTTTTCACACCTCAAGCTGTTAACGCCAGCATACGTCTTTACCTACCTATCGATAAAGAAGCTCCAAGACCATCTTCTCTATATATTGTACGCAGATTCACACCAAACCATCTGCTCTCTTTAGTACGCCATATAAATACTCTTCTTTTCTAAGCTTATTGACTTGTTTATTATACGCTATAAAACGTATTTTGAGCAAATTTATTTCGCAGCTTTTGTCAAAATTTTTACCAACGGTAAAGCTTTTTCAGGACAATTTGAAACACCCATATGATATTTTGGCTTAGTAGGACCATGATAATCACTACCACAAGATACGAATAATTTGCGTTTCTGAACAATTTTCAATGCAGCCGCAACCGTTTGTTCATGAATATCATTAGAGAAGCATTCCACTCCATCCATACCTAAATCCACAATTTCTTCTAAAACATCATCTGAAATATAATCTAAATGCCAGCTTGATAAAATCGCAATACCTCCAGCACTATGAATCGCATCAATGACTGCTTTCGCATCCGGATAGTTAGCCTTTACATAACAAGGTCCATTCTTACCAAATACATCGGTTTCAAAACGAGACATCGCAACACTCTCACTTTCACAACTATCAATATATTTCTTCACAAAAGGCAACAAACGCGTTCTTTCGTTATGGAACACCATCTTTGTGATTTCTGTTGGTGTAATCGTTTGGAAACGAGAATTTGAAATTAATGAATCTACATCAATACGAATGCCTGAGTAATTTTCGAATTTTTCAACACGCTCCATGGATAAATCTTTTTCACGCTTCAAAGAATTTTGTTCTAACACTTCAAACACTTCATTCGTCCAGTCAATATAATAACCTAGAATACGTACTCGCATTCTTTTATATTGTGCATCCACTTCCACGCCTGGAATATATTGAATGTTGTACAAACTTGAAAAACGAACCGCTGCCGCATTCGCTCTTGCACAGTTGTGGTCTGTGATTGAGATAACTTCCAAGTGATTTTCTTTGGCTTGTTTGAATAATTCTTCTACATCATAATAACCATCATCACTGTAGTTTGAACGAATATGTAAATCGATTGGAGTCACAACCAACTCTTCTTTTACTAAAGCTGGTTCCACCTTTGTTTCAAAACGAATTTCCTGATCTGGTTCATTTACAGGAACCAAGCCAAAAATCAAATCAAATAGAGTTTGTTGGTTTGGAGTGATTAAGACAACAATACCATTAATGACCCACCATAAAATGACTCCTGGCACTTGAAAGAAGAACCCTAAAATCATCAAAGGAAGACCAAATCCCAATGCTTGTCGTAAGATCAAATGGATTGGCATCGCCTCTTTTTTGTTTCTACGAACCAATTTCAAATCCATAATAGCATATCCAAATGACTGCCCATTTGTTCGTGCTGTAAAAAACGCAAGTAATAATACACTAGATACAAATAACAAAGCAAACATTAAGTAGAATAATAAATCAAAGAAGTGTGGTGGAATCAATCCACACATAATTAATAAAAACTCAAGAACCCATATATAAACAGGCAATAAACAAATGTTGACATCCATCAAAAACGCAAAGAAATGATTTTGGTAATCTCTTAGATTCCGTTTTAATGGAGTGGCATATTTATATCCACCTGCACGATACAATTTCGATTTTTTTTGAAAGTATGCTAGAGTTAGATCTTTAAAATTGTATTTCTGTTGTTTCATAAAATCATAAGCCTTTCTTTCGTTATTATAACAATTTTTAAGCATGAAAAAAAGGGCCATAGCCCTTAATCTTGTTTTCTTAAACGTTTTAGTGCAAATGCTAATGCACCTAAAGACATCATACATAACCATGAATAAATCGTTACATTTGTATTTGTTGATGTATTTACAGGCGTATATTTTCCTGCATTCATACTAAATTTTTGTGCTTCCTGCAATAAACGCTGATACTTTTTACCAACTTTATTCACCAATTCTGCATTCACTGCATTTTTATCAGTTGCAGATAATTTTACCCAGCTAGGCATCGCAGAAAGAATCTTTTGATAATTCAAGTTGTTGGCACTTGTAAAGATATTTCCACTTGCACTCGTTAAGTATGTCTTAATGAAATTATTAGCTGCCGTACTTGTAACCTCTTGTTTGACTGCAGTTTCCACTTTTGCAGCTTCCACATTCTTTGTTTCTACAGTTGGAGCCACAACTTGCGGTTGTTCTTGTACAACTGGTGTTTGCACTAATAATTCATTACTTGTTTCTACTTTTGGTGCAACCTTTTCTTCTAAAGTAACCACCTTGTATACAAAGTTTGTATTATCGTCTAAATATGCATTTAGATGAGCTAACGTTTCATCCACTTTTGCCTGTGTTGATTCATCATTTGAAAGTACAAGACTACAATCATCCAATTCTTTCTTGAAGTTATTATAAGACTCTTCTTCAAGCATATCCTTATTGGATTCTAAGACTTCACTAGCTTCCTGCACTTTTTCATTCAATTTAGAGAAATCCGCTTTTTTAACTAAAGAAGCAGCTGCCGCATTTAAAGCAGACTGTGCCTTTTCAATGTCTTCAACAGTACTTGCACCATTTTCTAATACTTGCTTAGCTTCATTCAAACTCGCTTCATATGCAGTATAGCTTTTGTTGGTATAGCTATCCTTTACATATGTACTTGATTGATCTACGATAGCTTTTAATCCAGAAACATTGATCAATGCTTTTTTTGCATTATCCAGCTTCACTAACTCTTGTGTAAATTGTTCTAAAGTTGAAGTTGTTGATTGAACCAAAAGGCTTGATTCATCCATCACCGTTTTTAAAGCGGCATAGCTATCTGCAGTAAAGATTGTAGAATCTAAACTTTGTGCATCTTTTAAAGATGTATCTAAAGCTGTTTTAGCGTTTAGAATCAATGTATTAGCCTCAGCTACAACAATTTCATATGCACTTAAAGTACATCCTTCAGCTTTTTTCATACCTGCATTTGCGTATGCTGTTTCATAAGCTGTTTTGATTTGATCCTGATTTTCTTTAGTCAAGACTTTAAACAATTGATCTCCTGCTAATACGAAAGAATAATTTTTTTCATCCGCCTTAGTGATCAATGTATATTTTTCTACATCTTTATTTGTACTATCTTTAACAATTTCTTTTGTACTCAAATATTGTTTGATAAAATCATCGGCAGTAATTGTCTGTTGGGCTTTTTCTTCTAATTTTACTGGCTGTACTTGTTTGGCAAGCACATCCATATTTGGATTTGAAGCCACACAAACTGCTACAGCACTAGCGACACAATAAACCTTTGCTTTATTCACGACAAACCCTCCATTCCATTTCATTATTTTACTCCCAAAATATCAATTGGTCTAGTCCCAATATTCAACAACAAACTTTCGAGCCCACGCATCCGTTGCTTCTAATTGATCAATTGTAGGGTTTTCAATATATTTTGCCTGCTTACAAGCTTGTTCAATACTTTCTTCAATTTGTAAAAATGAAATCTTTTTATCTAAAAATAGCTGTACTGCCTGTTCATCCGCTCCATTAAATACGGCACCTAGATTTCCTTCTTTTTTACCAATTTCATAGGCTAGTTTCAACATTGGATAACGAACATAATCCATTTCTTTAAAGTTCAAATCCATTGTTTTTGTCATATCCAAAGGATGATCTTCCTTTAATACCGGACGATCTGGATAACATAACGCATATTGAATTGGTAAACGCATATCGGCAGATCCAAGTTGTGCAATAATTGCATTGTCATTGTATTCAACCATAGAATGCACGATGCTTTGACGATGTAACACTGTATCGATTTTTTCATACGGCAAATCAAATAAATAGTGTGCTTCAATCACTTCAAAACCTTTATTGACCATTGTTGCACTATCCACTGTGATTCGTTTTCCCATATTCCAGTTTGGATGTTTTAAAGTCTGTTCTACTGTTACATCACTTAACTCATCCCTTGTTTTATCTCTAAAACTACCACCACTTGCCGTAATAATTAAACGTTTCACATCTTCACTACGATTTCCCTGCAAGGATTGAAAGATGGCTGAGTGTTCTGAATCAATTGGATATAGTTTGGTGTTTGTTTCCTGCAATGTCTGACGTACCAAAACACCGCCCGCAACCAAGCTTTCTTTATTAGCCAATGCCACATCAATTCCTTTTTTTAAAGATGTTAATGTAGGCTTTAATCCTCTAAATCCAACAACGGCATTCACCAACAAATCATATTCACAGTTTTCAATACATTGAACCATGGCTTCATTGCCACTATAAACAGTAACACCACTTAATTCTTTGGCCTTTGAAACATCTGAAATACCAGCTACCTGAATTGTTGGATGTTTATCAATAATTTTCTGCATTACATCCACTTGATGTCCAGCCGCAATACCAACTAGACAAAATTGGTCTGGATGTTGTTCAATCACATCCACTGTTTGTAAACCGATAGAGCCTGTAGCTCCTAATAATAATATTCTTTTCATAATTCATCACCTGTACTTATCATTTTAACACAATACAGATAAAAGATGTGGTTAAATAGTAATTGGAGGTAAATTATGAAAGTCATTGATTTAACACATACTATTTCGGAAGATATGCCCGTCTTTCCGGGTAGTGAAACACCAAAATTAACCACAAAAAGCACCTATGAAAAGGATGGTTTTAAAGAAACACTCCTTCAAATGTATTCTCATGTAGGAACACACATGGATCCACCGGCTCATATTTTTGCGAACCAAAAGACTTTAGATCAATTTTCCCCAGAACAATTCATCGGCAAAGCTCTTGTCGTTGATTGTAGGATTTAAAAGAAGGACAAGTCATCGCCATGGATAAAATCAATATAGATAAAGCCAAGTTGGCTGATTTTCTTCTCTTCAATCTTGGTTGGGACAAACATTTCAAAGACGAAACTTACTTTAATGACTTCCCTTATAATTCAAGGAAACTTCAAAGGCATTGGCTTTGACGTAATGGGATTAGACCCCCTGCGTGATAATAATCTGAATCGACACAAAGCATTATTTAAAGATACAGATATTGTGAATATAGAAAATCTCACGCATTTAGAACAATGTGGTGATGAATTATTTTGGCTTAGTTGTTTCCCACTTAAAATTGAAAACTGTGAAGGCTTTCCTATTCGAGCGATTGCTTGGTATGAATAAAGACCGGATCACCGGTCTTTCAATTTTTTCTTTTCATTATATAATTGTTTATCAGCTTCAATAAACCAATCATTCCATTTATGTATATCTTTGTGATATGGTGCCCATCCAATACTCACATCTAAGTCAAAGGGAAAAGATAGTTTTTTTATATACGCATGAATTCTTTGGCACAAACCTTTTACATCATTTCCTTTATACACAATCACAAATTCATCCCCACCATAGCGAGCAATAAAATCACTTTTTTCAATACAAGATTCTTTTAAACAGTTCGCAATGGCCTTTAATGCTAAATCCCCTTGCGCATGTCCATGCTCATCGTTGATTTTCTTAAATCTATTCACGTCCAACACTAACAAGTACATATTTAAATCTTGACTTCTTACACACTCAAATAAATGCTGTTCCATACGATTACGGTTATTCAATTGTGTTAATGGATCAATAGAAATCATTTGTTCTTCCAAACTAATATATACAATAAGGATACTAAGACTAGTTCCTACACAAAAAACAGGAATGTCACGGAAAAAATCTTGCATTGTGCCAATCAACAATAGTGACACCATATAAATGCCTAAAATTTGATTTGATTTCTTTTGTTGATAATTCTTTGCCTTACGGCTATACACATAAGCTTGATAGGCTCCAACCATAAAATAGAGATCGTTTATAAATACATACAAAATATAGAGTGGTCCTTCTTGAAAATTTCCATATGAATCGATTTGAAATAAACATCCATTCAATGTATTCACAAGTAAAAGGACAACGCTTGCGAACACAGGAATCATTGCGAATAACGTTTGCGATTTCTTTACATAATGAACTTCAAGCATTGTTTGGATGTAATTAAACCAAGAAAATGTGCATAGTGAAAAGAACAGGAAGCACATTTCATTTAGAAACAGGTCCTGCCCATTTGTCGTCATTCGTACTAAATCAGTTTGAAAATACAATATATGTACAAAGACAACTGCCAAAAAGCTAACTTTTTGACTGTTTTTCATCATGGAATGATAGGTTTTAAAACCTAGAATCAACATGATAGCTACACATATATAGTAGATTTCCGCAAAAAGAATTTCATTCATAAAACCATTTTATCATGAAAAAAAGATCATATCACCCTTGTTCGGTAAATATGATCTTTTTTTTAATTAGTCTTCAAATGACAATGGTTTTAAATTCCAAATTTCTTTAGCGTATTCGCTAATTGTACGATCACTAGAGAAATATCCTGATTTGGCAATGTTGACTAACATTGTCTTAGCCCAGCGACTCTTGTCCATGTAACGAGCTTGTACTTTTTCTTGTGCATATACATATGCATCAAAGTCAGCTAATACGAAGAATTCATCGTTACGCATCATTAAGTCGTTGTTGATCAACTTAAATTCGTTTGGATCATTTGACCATGTACAATTTTTAAGTGAATCAATTACCATACGGATATTGTAGCTTGAATTATATAGGTTCCATGCGTTGTATGAGTTTTCATGACGAAGTTCATTGATGTCTTCTACATGTAAACCAAAGATTTCTGCATTTTCGTATCCAACACGTTCAACGATTTCAACGTTAGCTCCATCAAGTGTACCAAGAGTGATTGCACCATTCATCATGTACTTCATATTTCCTGTACCACTTGCTTCTTTACCAGCAGTAGAAATTTGTTCAGAAACATCTGCCGCATTCAATAAGATTTCAGCAATGGATACAGAGTAGTTAGGAATGAAGACAACCTTCATGTATTTAGAAATTTCTGGGTCATTATTAACAACATTGGCAACCATGTTGATCAATTTAATAATCTCCTTCGCTAAATCATAACTTGCTGCTGCTTTTGCAGAATAGAAGAATGTACGAGGGTAAATTCTAAATGAAGGATCCTGTTTCATTCTTAAGTATAAATACATAACGTGGAAGATATTTAATAATTGACGTTTGTATGCGTGAAGACGTTTAGCTTGGCAGTCAAAGATTGAATTCACATCAATATCAATACCTAAGTTTTCTTTTACATAGGCTGCCAAAATCTTTTTACGCTCTAATTTCACATCCATGAATTTAGCTTGTAAAGCCTCATCGTCAACGTGTGCCATTAAATCTTCTAATTTTTCTGGATTTGTCTTGAACTCATCTCCAATTGTATCTTCTAACAACTGAGTCAATTGAGGGTTTGAGAACAATAGCCATCTACGGTGAGTAATACCATTTGTCTTATTATTGAATTTATCTGGATAAATTGTCACAAAATCTTTGAATACATCATTTACTAAGATTTCAGAGTGAAGTTTCGCAACACCGTTTACACTGTGAGAACCAACAACAGCCAAGTTAGCCATGTGAACTTGTCCTTCTTTTAAGATTGAAACATTGTTGAAGATTCCACATAATCCTCTGTGATCTACGTCATATTTGAAACGACGGTTGATTTCTTCAATGATCATATATAGACGTGGCAACAATGAACGAACCATGTCTTGAGGCCATTTTTCAAGTGCTTCTGCCATAACTGTGTGGTTTGTATACGCAACAGTCTTTGTCACGATATTCCAAGCATCATCCCAGTCATAGAAGTAATCATCTAGTAATACACGCATTAATTCAGGAATAACTAATACAGGGTGTGTATCATTTAACTGAATCGCAACTTTATCACCTAAATTATCTAAGCTTGGGTATACACGTAAGTGTGAACGAATAATTTGATCAATTCCAGCACATACAAAGAAATATTCTTGTGTTAAACGCAAACGTTTTCCTTCGATTGTTGAATCATCAGGATATACATTGGCTGTAATAGCTGTTACTTGATTCAAATATTCATTTAATCCACCTGAGTTTACAGAATCTTCATCAACTTCTGCATCCCATAAGCGAAGTGTATTTGTGGTTGTTGTATGATATCCAACGATTGGTTCATCATAAGGTACAGCACGTACGACAAATTCTGGATGATGTTGAGCATGGAATTTTCCATATCCATCCATGTATCCATCTACGTAACCACCAAATTTAACTTTTACAGCATGTTGAGGTTTCCATACTTCCCAAACATTACCATTCTTTAACCAGCAGTCTGGCAATTCAACCTGTTGGTTGTTTTCAATTTTTTGTTTGAACAAACCGTAACGGTAACGAATACAATTACCATGTCCTGGTAAATCAAGAGATGCTAATGAATCCATGAAACATGCGGCAAGTCTTCCTAAACCACCATTTCCTAATCCTGCATCACTTTCAATGTTTTCCATGTCATTGATGTCCATACCTAAATCTTTTAAACCATCTTTAACAACATCATAGATGTTTAGGTTCATCAGGTTACTAGTCATTAAACGACCCATCAAGAATTCCATAGAAAAATAATAAAGCTGTTTTGATTCTGTTTTCTTGATCGCATTTTTAGTTTCTCTCCAATGCTCTCCGGCAAAATCACGAATCATGTTACCTAGAACAATATATCTCTCTTCAGGATATGTATCTTCAAAATCACGTCCATAGGCATCAGAAACAGCTTCTTTAAAGCTTACCTTAAAACTATCTTTAGACTCAAATAGATGTGGCATAATCTAAATCTCCTTCCAACACCTTTACATTATACCTTTCTTTCAAGCCATTTTTCAACTTTATCCCACTTTAAAAACATCGAAATCCCAAAAATAGCCAACAGTTTTATGGGTTTTGATGTATTCATCACCCAAAAGGCGACGAATTGAAGCGATATGAACCGTTAAAGTGTTATCCAATATTTCGTGATGATACGCCTGTTCCAAGTAAAAAACCAACGCCGATCTAGATACAGTTTTGTGAGGAACGTCCATCAGTGTTGAAATAATTGTAAAACTTGCCTTAGGAATAAAGATTTTTTCTTTACCCTTTTGGATAATGTTAGAATCCATATCAATCAATAGATTCCCCGTTCTATATAACCCCTTTTTCTTTCGAACATTTTCAATGGACATTGAAATCAAACCGTTGCTGTAATTTCTCACTTCATCATTCACTTTTAAATTTTGGCATAACATAGCTGGTGTTTTGTAGTAAACCTGCCCGTTCTCTTCAATACGATCCACAGGATATCCATTATCGACTAACTCTTCGAGCAGTTCTAAATCGACCTCTGTAATCAACTTACAAAACTTCATATGTATACTTATCTCCTTTAGCTAACCATTTCACATTTGGCTCATATCAATAGTATCCCATATCTATGTGAATTTAACATTAAAAACTAACTTTTTGTTAATTTGTGCAAATTTTCAATTAATTTGTGCAAACGCATGGTACCTTTTAATGATTTTTTACTCAAATTTCTCTATTTTACCGAAACATTTAATGCTTGAATCAATAATCATTCCGCCCTCTTCATAGATGCCATACACAGGAATTTGTTTCTCTGATTTTACCTTTTCAATACTTTGCAGCTGCACTTTACTCCTTCTAAAATGAGGTTCAATCGCAAAGCCAGATAAACAACCTAAACCTGTCTGATACAAAAATTCTGGATAATCCTCATCCGGACTTATGTGATAAGAGTCAAGCTGAATCATGGCTCCTGCACTATATCCAATCATAATTCCTTTATAATTTTTAATTAACTTCTTTAATTTCTTTTCTTTAATTCGCTTCATCATTAAATCAGGAGCTCCACCTGTCAACATCAAAATGGAACTATTTAAAATCTTTTCCTTCATTTCATCCATTGAATCTTTAAAGTAATTGACCCATACTATTTGTTCCTTACCGATTCCATACTTGTAGAATACATCTTGATTAGAGCGATACCATATTCCTTGTCCAGGCGCATACTGTTTATTCCAATCAGACTCATTTTTAGTATCATTAAAAAAGCTAAATGGAAGGATACAAACACGGTCATTTTTAGATATATATGATTTTAGATTCATATAAATCCACTTTTCATCGATCATACTCGTATTCAATAAGACATGAATAGGATGAATACAATTTTCAAGTTCTTTTACTCCATCAAAAGAATAGGGTTTCCTATTTTCAAACTCTTCAAAACACTTCATATCACTCGTTGCCTCATGCATAGTGACTACTTTATTATTCTCATTAATATATAATTTCATTTTTTGGCTCCTTTCATGAAAAAAGATGGACTCTTATTGTCCATCATCTTCGTTTTGCGCATTTGCGATATTTTGTTGAATCTGTTCACTTGCTGCTTTTAATTGATTTGAAAGCTCAGGATCTTTTGCGGTTGTCATATTATCTGTAACAGGACCATCACTAGCTCCAGTCTTCGTCAATTTTAAATATGTCCAGCCATCTGCCGTATGTGTATCATCAATCAAATAATTATAAGAATCAATTTCTAGATCATACATCTTTGAACTATCTTTATTTGTAAAATATGTATCAATTGGCAATTGTTCATTCACAATATTATATGCACTATCAAGTGCCGCACTCGCCACATCATCCGTTGCACTATCTACTAAATCAATATGTACACGTAATGTTGCACTTAATAAATTCACACTTACCTTTTCTACATTATCAATGTTTCCTAAAGCACTCTCAAGAGATGAGATATTGTCTTTTGTGATAGCAGGATCTAAATCCGCTTTCGAAAAACGACTACCTTCCACAGGTCGATTTTGTCCACCTAAACTTGTCAACAAAACATATCCTACAATCACAACAGGAATCATAATTATAATAACAGTAAACCATACAAGCTTGTGTCCTTGACCTGTAGGTTTATTGGACGTATGTCTTCTACGCTTCATCTTGGCCATTAAAAAACCTCCTAATAACGTATTTATTATAACACAGTACCTAAAAACATTAAAAGTCTGAATGAATCAGACTTTTATCTTTTCTTTAATTCTTCTTGAATCAACTCATTTGTACGCTTAGGATTTGCCTGACCACGACTCGCCTTCATGACCTGACCTACTAAGAATCCAACGGCACGATCTTTACCATTTTTGAAGTCTTCAATCGATTGAGGGTTGGCATCTAAAACACTGTTAACGATAGCTAAAATAGCACCATCATCACTTACTTGTTTCATACCCTTTTCTTCGATAACCTTCTTAGGATCTTTTCCTTGCATAACCTCTTCAAATACAACTTTACCTTGTTTTCCACTGATTTCTCCAGCCTCGATCACATTGATCAAGCTAGCCAAGTTTTCACTTGAACAAGGTACTTTCGCAAAGCTTAAGTTGTTTTTGTTTAAGTAAGCTGAAACATCTCCAATGATCCAGTTACATGCTTTTTTCGCAAATTTTGTTGATTTTAATACTTCTTCAAAGAAATCAGCCATTTCACGATCAGAAACCAATACACCTGCATCATATTCACTCAATTCATAATCCTTCATGAAACGAGCTAAACGAGCATCAGGAAGCTCTTCTAGATTATCCTGAATCGATTTAACCCAGTTAAGATCTAATTGAATCGGGAAAATATTTGGCTCTGGGAAATATTTATAGTCAACATTCCCTTCTTTTTTACGCATTAGAATTGTCGTCTTTTGTGCTTCATCATAACGACGAGTCGCCTGTTCTACTTTTTCGCCAGCATCTAATAAAGCAGATTGACGTTCAATTTCTGCTTGAACCGCTTTTTGAACATTCGCAATGGAGTTCAAGTTTTTGATTTCTGTCTTTGTTCCCAAAGTATCTTTATCTTTACTCAAAGAAATATTGACATCACAACGCATACTTCCTTCTTCCATCTTAACATCACTGACATTTAGATATAAAAGATTTTTACGAAGTGTTTCCACATAAGCTGCTGCTTCTTTAGCACTATGCATATCTGGTTTTGATACGATTTCAATCAATGGTGTTCCGGCACGATTAAAGTCAATATATGTACCTGTATCTTTATGGAACTGTTTTGCGGTATCCTCTTCCATATGAATACGTTCGATGCGAATTTGTTTCTTTTCTCCATCTACATCAATTTCGACATATCCATTTGTTCCAATAGGATGGAACTGTTGCGTAATCTGGAATCCTTTTGGTAAATCTGAATAGTAATAATTTTTACGATCAAAACGAACCAATGTTTCAAGATCACAATGCATAGCTGTACATGCCTTGATAGCTAAGGCTACAGCCTCTTTATTTACACATGGTAAGCATCCAGGATGTCCTAAATCCACAACACTTGTACATGTATTTGCGATTTCTCCAAAGCGCACAGGAGCACCAGAGAACATTTTTGTATTTGTCTTTAATTCACAGTGAATTTCAATACCAATCGTCACAAAATAATTCATTACTATCCCTCCAAACATTGTCCTTTTAAACCTGTGCATTCTTCAATCGCACTAGATACATCAAACATTTTTTGTTCTTCAAAAGGTTTGCAAGTTAAATTCACAGCCACAGGCATAGAATCTACTTTTCCTAGTGGAAGTGTAATACTTGGATAACCAGAGAAATTTTGTAACTGCATGTGTTCTTCGGCAAAACTAGATACGCCAAAACGAACATTTGTACTTTCATTGATCAATGGTGCAATCGTTGGTGCTGCAACACTTAATACAGCATCACATTCTTCAAACATCTTCGCGTAAGCTTGAACGATCAAGCGACGAATCTTTTGGGCTTTTCTAAATAAACGATCTTGATTTTCTTCAAACAAAGAATATGAACCAATCACGAAACGAGCACGAACATAGCTTGAGAAACCTTTTGTACGAGTATTTGTCATGACTTCTTCTAAATCTTGACCTTCTTCACGCATTCCAAAACGAATACCATCCAGATTTGAATGGTTAGCTGTTGCTTCTGCATTCGCAATTGTCTTATAGACAGGTGCAATCAATTCCATATATTCTTTTGGCATTTCCACTTCAACAATCTTAGCTCCTTTTTCCTCTAATTTAGAAACTAAAGTGTTAAATTGAGCTTTTAATTCTTCGTTTTTCACTTCATCCATTACGGTTTTAAATACACCAATTGTTTTGTTTGTTAGATCCCCATTCAATAATTTTGAATATTCTTTAACCTCTTCATAACTTGAAGTCATATCATGATCATCACGACCGGCAAGTACTTCTAGAGCTAATGCAGCATCTTTTACATTTGTTGTAAAATATCCAACATGATCTAATGAACTCGCATAAGGAATGATGCCATAACGTGAAATACGTCCATATGTTGGTTTAACCCCAACAACACCACAATATGCAGCAGGTTTTCGAACGCTATCCCCTGTATCTGTACCAATAGCCAAAGGTACACATCCTGCGGCAACTAAAGCAGCACATCCACCGCTTGACCCACCTGGAATGCGGTCTAGATCATAAGGATTGTGTACAGCACCTGTGTAGGCATTCTTGTTGGTTCCACCCATACCAAGTTCATCCATACTTGCCTTGCATACAAAGTCAGCTCCTGCCTCTCTTAATTTCTTTACGATTGTCGCATCATAAACAGGAACATAGTTATCTAAAATACGGCTACTTGCAGTTGTACGAATACCACAAGTAGAAATGTTATCTTTCAATGCGACTGGAACACCTGAAAGTTTTCCTTCCTTTGTGTTATCAGCTTCATCCACCATAGTTACTACGGCATTTAATTTTGGTTGAACCGCATTAATTTTTTCAATAGCCACATTTTTATTTACACAATTTGAAATTTCCATCTTACTTCACCACCTTTGGAACGTGAACATGTCCCATACGCGCATCTTTTACATTCTTCAACGCATCTTCTTGCGTTAATACATCACTTACAACGTCTTCTCTTAAGAATGTTGTAGGTGCTTCAAAAGGATAGACCATAGGTTCTACGCCTTCTGTGTCCACTTTTTCAAAAAGGGATACTTGTTCTTCGACGGCAACGAAATCTTTTTTCAATTCTTCGATTTCTTCATCACTCAAATCAAACTTCAAATCGTTTGCCAATTTGTGAAAATATTCTGTACTGAACTTTTCCATATTCTCCTCCTATATCTTACTGATCACATTACATTCACTTGATCCAGATGCTCTCTCTATCAATGCATACACTGTATCATCATTTAGAACGGTAATCAAATAGTCACATTTTTTTGAACTAAATGTATCCATCTGATCTTTTACATCCTCAATCACGGCCAAGATTTCTCCGGCTGTCTTTCCGTGTGCTGTAATTGTCAAATTTAACTTTTTTAATTTTTTAGATTCAAATTTAGCCTCACCCGTAATATACGTGTTATCTGGAAGAACTCTTGAAATCTCTTCTTTGAAAGACGCAAACTCCGTTGCAGCTGATGAATCCAAATCTGTAAAGCGTGAACTTGGAACCAATGTCCATTCTTGACTTAAAGAAGTAAAACTTCCTTGTCCACCCTTATAATATCCTTCATAGATATAGCCACCTTTACCGGTTGTATTTGAATCATCCAAGCGATAAGCTGCTATAAAGATTGGAATATTCTTATTGATTTCATTAAAACGCTCATGCATATAGGAAGCTAATTTAGAAAAAGTAACCTCCAAATAATTTTGCATCTTTTCATCTGTAATTTCTACACTCGAACCATCGGATGCATTTAATTCTCCATTTACGACAAGACCTAATGAAATTCCTTTTAGATTATCGTTTGCGTACCAATCTAATTCATACAAGTCCACTAAAATTGTCGCATTTGTCACAATCCCATTTCCCGTATCAAATTCTTCATCGGCACTTGGATTTAAACCATTTGGATTTCCATCACGAACCGTTCCTAATAATCCTCTTGAACCGTCTGTCGCATCCAATTCATCATAATCTAAGAATTGATGTGTCTTATACCCCACCGTAGTTGGTGAAAAATACTTTTTCGATAGATCCATCAATCCACTTTCCATTTCTACACGCAAATCTGTATCTTGGATCAAACCTACATGTTTGCTTCTTGTATCACTGGATTCATAGGGTAAAATAGCTTGATACGAATCTTCATCCAATGCGTTTGCCTGATTTTTATTTCCGGTAGAACAAGCGCATAAACATAAAGCGAGTAAACCCAATACTAATTTATTCTTTCGCATTTTCTACCTCCTGTACAAACTCTTCTTCACTCATTGTCATAACACCTAGACTTTGTGCCTTTGTAAGCTTAGATCCTGCAGCCGTACCATAAATGACATAATCTGTCTTTTTGGATACAGAACCAGACACATTCGCACCTAAAGATTCTAAAATGGCCTTTGCCTCATTACGCGTATAATGTTCTAGAGTTCCTGTTAATACACATGTTTTATTTGTGAAACGACTTTGTACAACTTTTTTCTTTTCTTGTGTAAAATTACATCCAGCTTGTTTTAATACTTCAATTAAATGAAGATTCTTTTCTTCTTTAAAGAAAGCTACAACACTTTGGGCTGTAATTAAACCAATATCATGAATCGTAACTAAATCATCCATACTTGCATGCATTAAAGTATCGATGTCACCAAATTGTTCAGCTAAAATCATTGCGGCTTTTTTACCAACCTGACGAATTCCAAGTCCATATAAGATGACACCCAATGGCTGTTTTTTACTATTTTCAATCGATTCAAGAAGCTTATCCACCGACTTGGTTTGATAGCCTGGTTTTTCAATCAATTCATCATAGTAACGATCTAGAAAATAAATATCTTCAATCGAATTTAAATAACCCCATTCATGTAATTGCTCAATTTTTTTATCACCCAAAGTATCAATATTCATCGCATCTCTTGACGCAAAATGAATCATACTTTCGACAACACGAGCAGGACAATCTTGGTTGATACAATAGTGTGCCGCTTCATCAGGGAGTCGTACTAAATGGGAACCACAAATTGGACATGTCGTTGGAAATTGATATGGAAGCTGTGTGCCATCTCTTCTTTCAGGTACGCTTGTTACCACTTCCGGAATAATTTCTCCAGCCTTTCGAACAACAACAATATCACCAATACGAAGATCTTTATTGGCAATCATATCTTCATTATGTAACTGAGCCGCACTCACCGTGGTTCCGGCAACACGAACTGGTTCTAACACAGCATTAGGCGTAATTTTTCCGGTACGCCCTACTGTAATGACAATGTCTTTTAATCGTGTCAAAACTTCTTGTGCTGGAAATTTATAGGCGGTCGCATAACGCGGTACTTTAGCAGTGCTTCCAAGCCTTCTTTGATCGGCTAAATTATTTAATTTAATGACCATACCATCAATTTCATAAGGTAGATTCTCACGTTTTTCTTGAATTTCCTGTATAAATTGCCAAATTTCATCGACAGTTGTACAAACTTTACGCAATGGATTTGTTCGAAAATGCATCTTAGACATTGCTTCTAAAGCTTCTTCTTGTGTTTGTACCGCAAAATCAGACGCATTCTGGAAGTAATACCAATAGGCATCTAATTTACGACTTGCACACACACTTGAATCCAATTGGCGAATGCTTCCTGCAGCTGCATTTCTTGGGTTCGCAAAAGGGGCTAACCCTTTTTCTTCTTGTCTTTTATTTAATAGTTCAAAGCTTGCCTTAGGCATATACACTTCACCACGCACCTCAACATGTCGCGTTTCAGGGATGTGCATAGGAATGGAAAGGATAGTTTTAACATTGTTTGAAACATCTTCTCCAACTATTCCATCACCCCTGGTCACAGCTCGAGTAAAGTTACCATCATCATATAGTAATGCCATCGCAAGTCCATCGTATTTGCATTCTACGACAAATTCTGGATTCGAAACGCTTTCCGATATTCTTTGAACAAATTCTTCAATTTCTTCTTTATTAAACACATTGCCTAAGGACAACATTTGTGAATCGTGCGTAACCTTTTCAAATCCCTCAAGTACAGATCCAATAATTCTTTGACTAGGACTATTCGCATCCTGCATTTCTGGATGCTTTTCTTCTAATGCCATTAATTCTTGCATCAAACGATCGTACTCTTGATCGGTCACGCTTGGATTGTCATAGACATAGTATTCAATGGAATATTTTTCTAATTCTTTACGTAAGTCTAAAATTCTTGCCTTTTCATCCATCATACTCACCTAGGCTTTCTTTAAAGAAGGATGTGATGCGTTTAATTTTTTCACACCAATCGTATGACCAAAGGCAATGGTTGCGACATCCCCACGTATTTCAAGTACAACACCCTGACCATAAATCGTATGTTCAACCGCATCCCCTTTACGTAAACGTATTTTCTTTTTATTCGCACCAAGCTTAGATGGTCTTCCTGTTAAGGATTGAGACACAACAACCTTTGGGTGTTTTGGTGCTTCTTCTTTTTCTTCTTGTTCAATATATTCCATTGGGATTTCAGCTCTAAAACGACTTGGTGTTTTAAACGCATCCTGCATATAACTAAACCCTGTATTCCATGAAATATATAGTGTTTTTTTAGCACGTGTCATCGCAACATATAGAAGTCTTCTTTCTTCTTCTAATGCCTTCATACCACCTTCATCACATGCTCTAGAACTTGGGAATACACCATCGTTAAAGTTAACTAAGAATACTGTGTCAAATTCTAGTCCTTTTGCGGCATGTACCGTCATTAAGCTGACTGTATTTTCACTTGTTTCCTGTGTTTTATCCGTAAACAAGGCAATATCTTGTAAATAAGATTCTAAAGTCATTTCTGGATCTTCAATCATACTTTGAGCAATGTCTTCTTTTAATTCCTTTAAGTTATCAATACGGTCCTGACCACTTTCTCGATCTTCTTTCAACATCGAAATATAGCCTGTTGTATCTAATACATAATCCAAGAAATCTTCTAACGCATAATGCTCTCTATTTTCACGTAGATCTTCAATTAAATCTACAAACATTTCACATTTCTTCGTAACCGCCGTACTTAATCCAATTGGATCTTTCATGACATCATATAAATTCATATGCCTTTCTGCGGCTTGTTTTTGAAGATTTTCAATTGTACGTGCACCAATACCACGACGAGGTACATTGATCACACGTAGTACAGCTAAATCTAATGCCATTTGGTCTGGATCTTCTTCGTTACGGTTTGTACATAATCTTAAGTAGCATAGGGCATCTTTGATTTCTTGTCTTTCATAGAAACGAACACCCCCATAGATTACGTATGGAATGCCGACCGATTTAAAGATACGTTCAAAAGCACGTGAAGAATAGTTCGAACGATAAAGAATCGCCATATCTTTGTATTCTAAACCTTTTTTGTGTTTTTCATTGATTTGACGAGCCACAAAGATTGGTTCTTCACTATCTTCTTTACCTTCAAACATTGTGATTTTTTCATCACCAGGAAGTTTTGTGTATAAATCTTTATCAATACGTTCCTTATTGTATTTAATAACTGCATTGGAAGCATCTAGAATAGGCTGTGTTGAACGATAGTTCTCATTCAAAATTACAGTTTTACATGGTTCAAAGTCTTTATTAAACTTCAAAATAATGTCAACACTGGCTCCACGCCAAGTATAAATAGTTTGGTCTGGATCTCCTACAACACATAAATGTGTATTCTTTCCAGTTAGTAGTTTAATAATTCCATATTGAATTGGATCCACGTCCTGGAACTCGTCTACGTGGATGTAGTCTAAACGGTTTTGCCACTTCTCACGAACAGAAGATACGCTATTTAATAAGCGGTGTCCCTCCAGCAACAAATCATCAAAATCCATAGCCTTCATTTCATTACGACGTTTTTCATAACCGGCATAAATTTTAGCTAAAGTAATACTGACATCATCCATTGCCATATTACCTGCCATTTGTGGATCAATATAGTTTGTCTTATAAGCACTAATAGCACCGAGTGCACGATTATAAGAAATCGTTGTTTTATCCACTTCTAATGTTTTATAAATTGGTTTTAAAATAGCCTTTTGATCTTCTGGATCCATAATTGCGAATGTTTTTGGATACCCAATCAAATCCGCATCTTCTCTAAGCATTCTTACGCACAAAGAGTGAATGGTTGAAATACGGACTACGTTTGCCATACTGCCTAGTTGTACTGTTAGTCGCGTTTTCATTTCATTTGCCGCTTTATTTGTAAATGTGATAGCCAAGATACGATTTGGTAAAATACCACAATCTTGGACCAAATAAACAATACGTGCCATTAAGACACGCGTTTTCCCACTACCAGCACCCGCAATAATACGAACGTGTTCGTTAATTGTCGTTGCAGCTGTTCTTTGATTTTCATTTAATGTATCTAATATTGAGTTACTCATAATTTTTAATCACCGTATCAATTTTACCATAAACCCAAAAAAAGTGCTCAGAAATATGAGCACTCAAAACCTCAGAAAACGAATACCTTCGTATTTACTTTATTTATTGGTAAAACTCTTCACAATAGCTTTGACAATTTCTAGCTTCTTATGTTTTGGCGTTAACACAGAAGACACAAATCTATAATCCATCAACAATTGATTGACAGATGAATAGCCATGTACTTTTGTTGTCGTTTCTAACACTTTATCTAGTCTTGTTGCGTTTTAGTAAAACCAGATTCCTTAATACATTGTTCTAAGAAAGCTAAATCCTTTTTGTTGGCACATACATCGTGGAAATATAAGAATTTTTCTTTGTAGCGAAGTACAGCTTCTAATACATAGATACCATCTTCTTGCCATGAATCCATCCAAATTGTCTTCTTATCATATTGAATTGGATCTTGTTCCATAATATGATCTAAGTTTGTGACAATACCCGGTTGTTTACTGGCCTGAATCAACCAATCCCATTGTGCTTCATCTGTATATGGTGACATTAAACACAACGCTTGATTTACTGGATCATAGCTTCTTTCTGCGGCACCACTGGCAACAACTCTTGCATCTTCAAATAAGTGATACACTTCTTTAATACGATATTGAATGGCTTCCTGCTCCATATTTTTGGCATTCTGCAATTTATTTTCTCGATCCAATTGTTCACACAAATCTGCATATACATCCAAAGGTAAATCAATTGAATGATCTTTTTCATAAGCAGCCTCAATATATTCACAAATATCATTGGCATGTTTAATGGTTGTTTCATTCATTAATGTGTATTTGCCAACACCCTCTTTGGCAAGTAAAGTCAATGCACAATTCTTATAGTATTTGGCATCTCTTTCCCAATCATTCCAAACATAGAAAGAATCCATTAAGTCGCGAGTATTCATATGTTTAAATTCTTTTAAATCCAAATCTCCCTGACTTGTTAGGATACGATCTTCCTTTTGAAGCGGCAAGAAGTAAGTTTCTTCATACATATAATTCTGTTGACGCATCACTTCATTTTCTAAAAGAACACCACGAATATAATCCATTTCATCCTCATACATAGAACTTAATCGATCAAAATCTTCATCCTTATCAAATTCCATATCATCTATTAATTCATATTCTCCAGGAACTTCTTCCTGAATATCTTTAAATATATCTACCACAAACGCATGAAAGCCTGGGCCTGCATGACGGGTATTGGCACGTAAAACCATATCACCATCTTCTTCTGTCACAACAATCTTTCCTTGTGGACAAACCAAGATATCAACATGATCATAACGATCTTCAATTTGCACTTCTTCTCGTCTTGCGATAAGGCCTAAAACTTCATACAATTCATTCATTTCTTTTTCATTTCGATCTTTACAAATCATTTGAACAAACATGTTAAAACCTCCTTCTAGAGTCACACTCTATTATATCATAGTTGGCAAATGTATGTTATAATAAAGCGGTTAAAGGAGAACTAAGTATGAATCAAATTGCTAAAGAATGGCAAGACTATGAAGTTATTGATACTGGAAATAAAGAAAAACTAGAAAGATGGAATCAAACGATTCTAAGAAGACCGGACCCTGTGGCAATCTGGCCAATTGAAGATGAGCGTGCATGGAATAAGGCCGATGCTGTTTATCATCGTTCTAAATCGGGTGGTGGTCATTGGGAAATGAAAAAGCCTGTTAAAGAATTCTGGACAATTGGATATAAAGGATTACGCTTTAAAATCAGTCCAACTGGATTTAAACACACAGGACTATTCCCTGAACAAGCTAGCAACTGGGATTTTATGGCCAATAAGATCAAAGAATCAAAGCGTGATGATTTAAGAATCTTAAATCTATTTGCCTATACAGGTGGAGCTACCATGGCTTGTTCAAAAGCTGGAGCGAAAGAAGTTGTGCATGTTGATGCTTCAAAAGGTATGATTCAATGGGCAAAAGAAAACATGCAACTTTCTAATTTACAAGACCATACCATTCGTTTTATTGTGGATGATTGTATTAAATTTGTTAAAAGAGAACAAAGAAGAGGAAGAAAATACGATGGTATCGTAATGGATCCACCTAGTTATGGTAGAGGGCCTAATGGAGAACTTTGGAAATTAGAAGAAGAATTATTCCCATTAATTCAAGAATGTATGAAGATTTTAAGCGATGATGCGCTATTCTTTATTGTGAACTGCTATACAACTGGATTTAGTTGTTCAACATTAAATGAAGCTTTATCAAGATCCATTCAGAAAGAAAAAGGCGGACACATTGAATGTGGTGAAAACCTACTTCCTGTAACGACAAATGACAGTGTATTACCATGTGGAATCTTTGGAAGATGGACGAATGACTAGTCCATCTTTTTTGTTTAGAAAAAGAAAAAAGGAAGAAAACTCTCCCTAACAAACCATCCACTCGGGATAGAATTGGATCCCATTTTTGATCATACGATGAATCAAAGGTCTTCCTAACGTTTGAAAATAATGTTCAATCGTTGTGACTTGTAAAACCAAAAGATCGGCTGTTTTTCCAATTTCAATCGATCCACGATCTGATAAATTAAATTCTTTAGCTGGTAAAGATGTCATACTTTCTAATAAGGTTCTCGAACACACTCGATGTGTTTGAAACAACACATAACTTATGGGTGCCATACTATATACATAGGAGTTTGGTAGTCCAAATCCACAACTCATTAAAAATGTTTCTGGAATTTCATTTTTTAATTCACTCAATCGATGTAGCACTGGTATTTTTGGCTGATTTTTCTTATAAAACACATCCTGTTCTAACTTCATTCTTTGCGAATTTGGATTGTCACAAATTAAAGTTAAGATTCCATTTTGACGCATCGCATACAACGCATTGATATCTTGTCTTAATTGATCACCTAAACGTACGTGTGTAAAGCTTTTAAATTGACAATCAATAAAAGCCGGCACAACGCATTCACCTTGTGCATCAATCACTCGTGTTGCAGGATCTAGCCATTCTTTATAAGAACCCGTATTGATTTCAATGATCTTCTCATGGTGACATGCAATAAAGGCATGATGTAAGATTGTAAAATCCTTATCACATGTATATAAATTTTCAATATTTTTAATCAGTAAAGTTGCCTTCATGATACATGTGACCTTCCTTTCAATAGATGTTATAATAATTATACAACGAGGTGATGCGAATGTCTTTATTTAATCGAAGAAAGAAACCTATAATAGTTACAATCCACGGATTTGGAAGAAATCTAAGTCATGAATTTGATTCATTAGCGCGCTATTTAAAGGCTAAAAAATATGAAGTAATTCAATTTGATATGTATGATTTAAACAATCCAAATGATGCCAACTACAAAGATTGGGTACAAAGATGTGAAGCCAAATTAAGTCTTGCTATTAAAGAAAATCCCAATGTCATCCTCATTGGTTTTTCCATGGGAGGCGTAATTGCCAGTTATTTGGCAAGTATTTATAAAGTACAATCTTTAATTCTTTGTGCACCTGCCTTTGAATATCTTGACATCAAAAAAGTAACAGGTTTATTTAAAAAATCCGACAAAGAAAAGAAAGGCCCAAGCTCAAAGCAATACCAAGCCTTCACAAAAATTGTTTCTCAATATAAAGAATCTATTTCACAAATTGAATGTCCAATCCTTATGTTGCATGGAACAAGTGATGAAGTCATTGCTCCATCAAGTTCTTCTCATGCCTATAAAAAGATTCCAGCCCAAAAGAAACGATTAATATATATTGAAGGTGCCAAACACAGAATGTTATATGATGGAAGAATGGAACAGACTGTATTTACAATCATCGAACAAATGCTTGAAAATAAAATATTCTAAAAAGCTGTCGAATAAGACAGCTTTTTCATTTATTGCCAACTATAAAATATGCTTTATCTAAAGATATTCTAGCATATTTTCATTTCCATTTGCACCTACAAAGAAAAAAAGCCTGTATTTCTACAAGCTTAATCACCAATAATTGAATAAAACTGATCATAAGAAGGTTTTAATACTTCATATACATCTGGCTGAATACGATATTGCGTATAATCACGCAACCTTCCATCCTCTTCTTTTTCAATGACCCTTCTTTCAATCATTTTTTTATTCTTCAATAAACCACCCTGTTTGACATCACCCTTATATTCCAAAGGTTCATTATCATTATCTAATAGTTCTTCAAACAAAGCCTTATCCTTTTTATTTAAGGATGTCATAAAGTTCCATAAATCTGGAACATTCATCTTTTTCTCTTTCTTAAAAAACATAATCATCACCTATTTTTAATACATTAAAACTTCTCTATTTTACAACGATGTTCTTTTGTCTTGGAATCATAAGTAATTCCAACCAATAATAAATTATCGGTATATTCTTGTATCGATTGAGGATATACTTTTTCCTTGATTTGATCTAATGCACTTTGAACATTATGATTCCATTTTAGCTCCACCAATAAGGCAGGATAATAATCTTTATATTCAAGTTTAGGGATATAAACAAAATCCGCAAATCCTCTTCCTGTTGGCAATTCTCGTATTGGTTTAAAGTAATATTTTAAAGTTGATAAATACGCAATCGTTAAAACACTGCTCAAACTATTTTCATTATGATATGCAATATTAGAAGCATACGTATTATGAATCTTTTCCATTTGTTGAGCTACAACTTCTGTCTTCATTTGACAAGTTGCTTCTAAAATGGTATCCGATTCCCTTTCAAATTGAATCAAATCATTCCATTTATCTTCTGAAACAGAATTCACAAATTCTTGTCGGATTTCTTCATTTGGAATAAATACCGTCTTATATGTTTGATTGTATCCCAAATATCCTAAATGAACCAATGCCGTTAAGACATCATCCATATTTTTAAATGAAACCATATCATTTTGAAAAGACGTTGTCTGCATCTTCACTTCATTACCACTTAACATTTCTAAAACAGCTTCTTTTAAGCCATCAAAATTCATTTGAATCAAACTATGAATTGATTCATAGCTACTTGTCTGTGCCCAATAACTTTGAAACACACCTAAGGTAAATAAACTCACAACGGCTTTCGGATTATATACATGCTGATGATTTAAGTAATATCCATCATACCATTTCTTGATTCTATCAAAATCTATATTGTATTTATTACTTAATCCTTTTACTTCCCCCTCTGTAAATCCAATAAAAGAAGCCAATGGACCTGGATTCAGCATTGTATATTCATCAAAATTATTCAATGCGGACTGTGTCATCGTTCTTTTGATTGGTAAAATACCTGTTAAATACGCTAATGCGATATAACGAGAAGGTTGTGATCCTTTAAATAATCCTTTTAAGAAATCGATATATTCTTCTAGTAATTTTTTATTATTCGCATTATCACGAATCAATACATCCCACTCATCAATGATTACCACAAAGCGATGTCCTGTTTCATCATTGATTTTAGAAAGTGTACCAGACAAAGAAATAATTCCATTATAGTCAATATTGGAATATTCATTCTGTAATTCATGCATACAACTCTCTTTGATGTAATTTACAATATCATTTATATTTTCAACTTGATCTTTACACCATTGTACATCAATATGAATGACATCATATTGATTTATATACTTCTCAAATGTAGAACATGAAGAAATCGTATATGGCTGAAATAATTCTCTAGATTCACATCCCTTTGAATAATAAGCACAAAGCATATCGGCAGTCATGGATTTTCCAAAACGTCTAGGTCTTGAATTACAAATGAATTTAGCTGTGGTTGAAAGCACACTATTTGTATATTCAATTAAACCCGTTTTATCCACATATATTTTTGAATGAACCGCTTCATTAAAATTCGCATTATCAGGATTTAGAAATATAGCCATACAGATTCCTCCTACACCACTATTATATCAGAAAAAGACTGTAGTATTAAAAAAACGAGATGTTAGTTCATCTCGCCTTACTTCACTCCATGACTTTTTAAATAAGAAGGTATGATTTTTATAAAACAAATGATTGTCACAATACTTGCATAAATATCCGCTACGGGTTGTGCATAGAAAATATTAGAAACCCCTAAAAAAGCAGGCAATAAACATGTGCAACCCAAATACATCAGCTTACGATTTAATGATAAAAATAATGATAATTTTACATTAGATAATCCTGTAATTCCATCTACCAAAACATATTGAATAGACATCATTAAAATACCTAAACAGAAGATTTTAATAGCCCTATCTGCGATTGGCATAGTCATGACATCATTAGTAAACATAGCCACAAATACATTTGAGTAACACATTGAAATGATGAACATGATCAAACAAAATAAAAACGCAAATGAAATCACAATTTTAAAGGCTTCTTTGATCTTCTTTAAATTTTGCGAACCAAAATGATACGCAAATATCGGTTGTGTACCCGAACTAATGCCAAGTAATGGTCCTGTAATCAATAAGAAATAGCTTTGAGCTACAGTAATAGCCGAAATATAAATATCACCCATATTTCCACCATACTTTTGAAGCATCATATTCATCACTATTAAAATGATTGAATCAGATGCGATAATCAGAAATGGAGAAAATCCAAGTTTTACAATATGCTTCATCTTCTCTATAGATAATTCCTCTTTATGAAGTTTGATTTTCGATTTGAATCTTAAAAAACAAAGCACAAACATACACGATATAAATTGGGCTACAACTGTACCAATGGCAGCTCCAGACACACCAATTTTAAGTGTACGAATTAAAATAAAGTCAAAAATAATATTTGTGATGGCCCCAATACATACACTCAACATTGCGATTGTGGCATAGCCTTGTCCCGTAATAAAATAATTCAATCCAATTGACATTAAGGCAAAGAAAGTACCTAATGTATAGATTGTTAAATAGGTGTTGGCATAAGGATAAAGGGCATCACTGCCTCCAAACCAATAGATCAAATTGTGTTTTAAAAGAATGAATCCAAGTGTTAAACAAATAGAAAGAACAACCAACATCACAAAGCTGTTATATAAGATTTGACTGGCCCTTTTCTCATTCTTTTGTCCCAAACACATAGATAGCCAAATCGAACCACCAATACCAACAAGTGTTCCAAAACTCGATAATAAAGTAACGATTGGCCCACATATTCCAACGGCTGCCAAACATACATTTCCCACTTCTTCAATTTGCCCTACAAACATACGATCGACAATGGAATATAAAATATTCACAAGTTGAGCAATCATACTCGGTATAGCTAGAGACATGACGAGTTTTAACATAGGAGTATTTTCAAAATCATTTTGTCGCATTATGTACTCTATTCTCTTTAATATAATCTTTAGCTTCGATCAAATCTTTTACTATACAAATTGTCTGCTCCTTTTGTACTTCTGTTGGAGCAATCAGATCAGGCACTTGAATACAGTCAATACCCGCTCTATAAGCTGCTTCAACACCCACACTCGAATCTTCTAATACAATCGCATTTTCTGCTTTTGTGTTCATTTTCTTTAAAACACTCAAATAAATTTCTGGATCTGGCTTACGCTTTGTGACTTCATTCCCACAAATAACATAATCAAAACGATCATATACCCCAATCTTTTTAAGTCTTTCTTCTGTTAACTCTCTTCTTGTCGTTGTTGCGACTGCCTTTTTAATATGATGTTGTTCTAAAAAGTCCAACATTTCATATAAGCCTGGTTTTACTGGTACTTCTTTTTCTAAAGAAGAAAGCCCCATTTGTCTCCAATCATTCAATAATTTATCTTGGATATCACTTGGTAAAAGACGATCCAACAATTCTTGCTCATCTTCCAATCTTTTTCCTATCAAGGAAGGAAATAAAGTGTCTCCTAAATCAGGAATACCATACTTATCTCCTGCTTTATCAAAAGCTTCTTTCCATACGCTTTCCGTATCAATCATTAACCCATCTACATCAAATATGACTAACTCTAACATGTATATCCCCCTCAAAAAAAGCAACATTAGTATAGCACAAGAAAGTAGGCGGCAGAGTTTAAATTCTGCCGCCCCTTATCAAACCATACGTGC
>NZ_JANFYN010000030.1 GCF_024460475.1 Holdemanella sp. MSK.7.32
TTTTATACGCAAAACTCGATAATGTTTTGTTTTCCTTCTTTGGTCGATAGAGCATTCTTGTCTTCAACTGCTTGAAATTCAAGTCTTCAACCACAAGACTCTTCTTCTTGGATTTACAAAATCCCATGATTTCAATGGCCAGCTGATACAGTTCTTCATTTCGTTTGTTTTTGGTATTCTCTTTATGGATTGGATACTTCTTGATCAGAACGATATTTCCATCCTTATTGGTTTCACATAGTGCTATATGGTCCACATTGATATCGATTCCTACGGCTCCATACAATGTATCTGTCTTTGGAAGATTCATATGTTTTTCAAATATAGCTTTCACAATAAAGTATTCACCATAGTCCATCAGCTCATAGGCTACTGCCTTATCAGGTGAATTGTGTTTTTCATTGACTCTTGCGTACAATTCATCCTTGTACTTATGAAACTGCACTTTGAATACAATGTCTTTCTGCGTGCTTCGATAGGTCAGCATATCATTATCAACATTTAATTTGAAAAGGTTGTTTGAATACTTGCCTTGTCTTCTGCCTGTAATAAGCATTCTTCTTTGTCTTCTGAATCTAAAAGTTTCTAAATCACTTCTCAGATTCTTTTTACCACCAAAACATACAGAAGGCATCTTTCTTTTAAGTTTGAACTCATTTCGATTTCTTCTGAATTTTAGATTGCGAATGATGCTCTTCAATCTTTTGATATTTGGATCCAATACCTGCACCTCATACAGATAATCTTCTACTGTATATTTCTTTTTCTTGGATCTATTGATCAGTTTCTCTTTTTCCTTTAAAGCCTTCTTCAATTGATTCTCATTCTTTTTTAGTTTTTTGTTTATCTTTTTAAGACGAGTCTTGATCATATCTTGATTTTCTTTTTCAAGACATTTAAGACTTTTCACCAAAGCCTTGGCCTCATAAATGGCAGATAAAGGAAAATAGTCACTTGTACCATAAAAGGACTTGATCATTCTTTGATCCGTGTCTGAATAAGTAACATCCTTATAAGCACGATCAAAGCAGATTTTGAATGCCTTATGAAGCATACAGTTATACAGTTCAAGATCCTTTTTTATGATGGATTCAGCTTCTGGTTCCAGATCTTTATAATAGATTCTTTGTGACATTGAAAACACCTTCATAAGGCTAGTCCTCCTGTTCTATCTGACTCTATTATACTATATTCAGAACGGGTTTAACAGGTAGATTTGAGACTTTCTAAATTATTTTATGTTTATTATTATATCACCAATGTGAATATGTGATATTTGTTGATATTCTCACATATTCACATTAAATTCACATATAATTAATATATGGACACTATTTATCATTCGAACATTCCAATTGAAACTCTATCATTATTAGATTGTGATGTTCGAAACTTTAATTTCATTCATCCCATCAAGAATATCTTCTTCGATAATATTGACTATATAAGAAAACTAGATGCTTCAGGTAAAGCTCGTCCTTGCATTTTAGACAATGCAGAACGTTCACTACTTTGTCACACATGTTATCTTGGTTTTGACCAGTTTGAATGTCCTAATTGTGACAACTGGAATGTCGTCCCCCATTCTTGTCATTCTAGATTTTGTAATGCCTGTGGTGTTAAATATGCCAAACAGCTTGTAGCCAAAGCCATTTCTTTTTGTCTTGACTGCCCTCATAGACACATTGTCTTTACTATTCCTAAAGAACTTAGAAACTGGTTTAGACAAGACCGTACTCAACTCAATCTTTTGTTTGTTGCAGCTAGAAACACCATTTCCATTCTTACCAATAAATCTCTTGCCGATAAACTCAAAAAGAAAAAGCTTTCTGATACTCACTATATATTCAAAGATATTTCTGTTCGTAATGAATTTAGTATGATTGCCACTATACATACTTTTGGAAGAGACCTTAAATGGAATCCACACATCCATTGTCTTATTCCTGAATTGATCTATTCTTTTAAAAAAGATAAAATCAAAACATTTCATCATTTCAATTTTACTAAGCTTAGAAAAACTTTTCAGTTTGAATTAATCCGACTCATACAAGAAGCCGGTGGATTAAAGAAACCTGAAGAAAAGAACAGACTCTATAAGAATCATCCCAAAGGATTCTATGTCTATGCCAAATTCAAATCAGATGACAATGATTCCAACAATGCCTCATCTAATAAAAACAGTAAAGATATTCAAGGCTGCGTAAACTACTTCATTCGCTATGCCGGAAGGCCTGCAATGGCTGAAAACAGAATCACAGAATACAATAAAGAATCAAAGACTGTCAGCTGATTCTACAATGATCATAAGGATGAGAAAAGATATGATGTCACAGATAATGTGATCGACTTTATAAATCGTCTCATCATACATATACCAGACTACCATTTCTTAACCACTCGATATTATGGATTCTATGCCAATGCATCTAAGAAAACATTGGACAAAGTTCATGCACTTCTTGGAATCAAAAAGAATAAGGATTATTCTCGTGAAACCAGAAAAAAGAAATTAAAAAACAAACTCAATAAATTCAGATACCGCACACACTTGATTGATTCTTTTAACAGAGACCCAATTCAATGTAAATGTAAAGCCACAATGCAGTATACTTATACATATAATCCATTCAAGGACAAAAGAAATGACAGAACATACAGAAAAGAATGTATTGATGAAATGATTCAAATGTATAAAAGAAGATTATGATTAACAAGAACTCCATACTAAACAAGGCTATTTACAATAGTCTGTTTTGTCATGCCTATATAATGCTAGATTCAAATAATTCAGTCATTTTTAAATCTCCAGATTCAACTTCTCCGAAACCAATTTCTTAATATAAAAAAGACCCCGAAGGGTCTTAATTAGCTAAAGTTCTTAGTGAAATACTACTTTTTGAATTCAACAGCTGGTAAGTTGTAGAAAGTCTTGTCTCCAAGGTATTCAGCAACGTTAACAGTTCCACGTTGGTTCAATTCGTCTTCAATACGCATTAAACGGTTGTATTTAGCAATACGGTCTGTACGGCTTAATGAACCAGTCTTGATTTGTCCTGCGTTCAATCCAACAGCGATGTCAGCGATTGTAGTGTCTTCAGTTTCTCCTGAACGGTGAGATACGATGCAAGTGTATCCATGTTTCTTAGCCATTTCGATAGCGTCGAATGTTTCAGTTAAAGTACCGATTTGGTTAACTTTAATTAAGATTGCATTAGCGATTCCTTTTTCGATTCCTTCGTAAAGGATTGAAGGGTTAGTTACGAATAAGTCGTCACCAACTAATTGTACTTTGTCTCCTAGACGGTCAGTTAATTTTTTCCATCCGTCCCAGTCGCTTTCTCCTAATCCATCTTCGATAGAGATGATTGGGTATTTAGCGATCCATTCTTCGTACATGTCGATCATTTCATCGCTAGTCTTAGTTCCTTGACCAGATTTTTTCAATTCATATAATCCAGTTTCAGTGTTGTGGAATTCAGAAGCAGCAACGTCCATTGCAATCTTCATGTCTTTTCCTGGAACATATCCAGCAGCTTCCATAGCTTCAACTAATAATTCAAGAGGTTCTTCGTTTCCATCTTTACAGCTTGGAGCGAATCCACCTTCGTCACCAACGTTAGTGTTGTATCCTTTTTTCTTTAATACAGATTTTAAAGCGTGGAAAGTTTCAGCAGCCATACGAACAGCTTCTTTTTCACTCTTAGCACCAACTGGCATAATCATGAATTCTTGGAAATCTACTGTAGAGTCAGCGTGTGATCCACCGTTGATAACGTTGCACATAGGAACTGGCAATGTTTTTCCGTTGAATCCACCGAAGTATTTGTATAAAGGTTCTCCGTAGAAATCAGCAGCTGCTAAAGCACAAGCCATAGAAACACCTAAAGTAGCGTTAGCACCTAAATTTTTCTTGAATGGGTCTCCATCCAATTCTAACATTGTTTTGTCAATTAATACCTGGTCACGGCAATCCATACCGATAATTTTTGGAGCAATTTTAGTGTTTACGTTTTCAACAGCTTTAGTTGTTCCTTTTCCCAAGTAACGAGCTTTATCTCCATCACGTAATTCTAAAGCTTCACGAACACCAGTACTTGCACCACTTGGTACCATAGCACGTCCGTAAGCACCAGATTCTGTAGTTACTTCAACTTCAACAGTTGGATTTCCACGTGAATCTAGAACTTCACGAGCATATACATCAACAATAATAGGCATAATTAAAATATCCTCCTCTAAGCCTTAAGCTAATAAAATAATAGCACGCAAGCCATCTAAAATCAACGATTATAGGCTCTGAAAGCGGTTTTAACTTCCTCTTGGTTCTCATCAGTAAACACAAAGCGGAAATGTTTTATTCCATACGATTCATAATCTTTTCGATTTTCAATTTCATTCATAATATTCACACCATACAATCGCATGTGACAATCTTTATCTCCAAGCAAAAAGACACGCTTTCCATCTAAGCCTTCAAGCTCATAACGATGATGATGACACAAACCGCAATTCATTCGCTTACCATCTTTTAAAGCCGTATTTACAGGACAATGTTTCATCGTCATCAAGCGTCGTTTCTGATATAAAGTCTTATAGACTGGAGCATCAAAATGATAACGATTCGAAAAGCCCTTCATTATTTCTTCAACCTGATACTTGTCACACTCATCACTGATTACACAACTTTCATATCCCATTTCTAAGATAGCAGCCACACTATATGAATTGGAAACATTTAATGAATCTACTATTTTTCCTTTACCTAGATGCGCATTCACAAATCCATCAACACTCGTTATATTTGACTTTTCTAAGATTTGATTACCGTTAAACATTTCACTAACATAACAAGAAGAATCATCAACCTTTTGATTCATTGAATTAATTTCAAACAAATCAAATGAGGTTTTACTTTTCTGTGGAATATAACTATATTCTTTTTCAACAAGCGGCTCCTGTTTTAAACAAGCCTCTTTCATTTTCTCAAGAGCATCCCTACGAAGTTGGTTCATGACAGAAATTGGAAAATAAATGTCTTTACCCAAATGATATTCAATATGATCAAAACTTGCCCAACTATCTTTTGTCTTAGAAAACTGTTTGTTTAACGTTTCTTCATCCGTTGCACGCTTTAAAGCCTGTACACTATCAATTTCAGTAGAAACGCAAACGCTTGTCGAATCCTTATACACTTCCATTACCATCGGCTTTCCAACTGCGCTACAAGTTACAATCGCATTAACCTTGCTTTGACGATTCGAAGTACGAATTTTTTCATCGATTGTTTTATTCAATTCAGAATCCATTGTTTTACGAACAATACTACCTACATGCACGCCTAACGGTCCTTCGATTAGAACTGTATTATTTTTAGGCATGAAAGAAATCAACTTTTGTTTCTTATCATACATAAAATTCACATGACAACCCAAGTTCTCTTTTTCAAAACGAATTCCATCATTTTGATGCAGATCTTGACTTAATTGAATACAAATCTTATTTTTATTTACCTTTACAACCTTGCCAATTTCAATTCCTTGATGATTACAAGTTTTACTATTCATTAATTCTTTGCCACAAGCCCTATACATATGACCTACAGTATATTCTCGATTGAATGTAACACGTAAGTTTTGTTTGTCCTCAACATTTCGTTCCATATTCTCTAATACCTTTTTGACTTGTGAAACACTCTCATAAACATATGGAGCACTCTTCATTCGCCCTTCAATTTTTAACGAACAAACCCCCATATCCGCTAATGTATTCACTTCATCAATCAAAGATAGATCTTTTGGACTTAATACATATTCTCCATGCGTATCTACTTTATTTCCATCTTCATAAAGAGTGTATTTCATTCGACATGGCTGTGCACACATTCCACGATTTCCACTTCGTCCATAATGTACACTTGAAAAATAACATTGTCCCGAATAACAAATACATAAAGCTCCATGCACAAAAACTTCCACTTCAATACCTGTATCTACACATGCTTGAATTTCTTCTTTTGTACATTCTCTAGCTAAAACAACACGTTGAACACCTAATTTTTTTAGTTGTTCAATTTGATAAGGATTAGAAACTGAAAGCTGTGTAGAAGCATGTAGCACCAAATTGGGTAGTCTATGATGCAAAAGATGAATAAATCCTAAATCTTGAATGATCAAAGCATCTACACCAAAAGAATGAACCATCTTTGCCATATTGTAGGCATCTTCCATTTCATCCTCATATAATATTGTATTCATCGTAATATATACTTTTACGCCACACAAATGACATCTTTCAATAACTTCTTTTGTAGTTTCTAAGTCAAAATTATTTGCGAATGCCCTAGCCCCAAAACTAGGCAAACCAAAATAAACAGCATCACATCCTGCTGCTAATGCTGCATTTAATGCTTCCATACTTCCTACGGGTGCTAATATTTCTGGTCTCATTTTCCTTGCTCCTTTCAAAATAAAAGCTACAGATACAATCTATAGCTAGTCTTTATTATTTTGATAATACTTTTTAATTGCCTCAAAAGTTTCTTGCGAAATCACATGTTCAATACGACAAGCATCTTCTGTCGCAATATTTTTAGGTACACCTATATTTTGTAGCATATCTGAAAAGAAAGTATGACGCGCATATGTTTCTTCTGCGATTCTCTTTCCTTCTTCACTTAAAGTTAAAAATTTACTAACATCTAAAACAATTAATCCTTGCTCAGACAATAATTTTACGGCATGTGAGACGCTAGGCTTAGAAAAACCCAAATAACTTGCGACATCAACACTACGAACATGATCTAAACATTTTGATAAAACTAATATGGCTTCTAAATAATCTTCCATCGATTCGCCTAACTGCATATTCATTACTCCTCTAATTCTTTTCTTTAATTTTAAGCTAGTCCTCTTTTAAAGTCAATTGTCATGACATATAATAGTTATATGAACGATACAAAACTAACGATTGCAAATGCGCTATTAATTCTATTAAAGACACAACCATTAAACAAGATTACAGTCACGCAGATCACAAAAGAAGCAAATCTGACAAGACAAACATTTTATCGTAATTTTGAAGATAAAGAAGATCTAGTGAATTGGTATTTTGAAAAGCTATGCCTAGACTCTTTTAAAGAAATGGCTGATCAAACTACTTTAAAAGAAGCTTTGATCAAAAAATTCACTTTTATCCAAAGCCAAAACACATTCTTTAAAGAAGCCTTTAAAGAAGATGACTACAATTCTTTGACAAACTATGACTATCGCTGTATCTATGATTTCTACAAAAAGAAAATCGAAACAAAAACAACAATTGATCCACAACTAGACTTTCTACTTCAAATGTATTGTCATGGATCTATTGAAATGACTAAGTCCTGGGTCGAAAAAAATATGTATCTAGATATAGAAACGCTAGTCAATATGTTGATTGAATCCATGCCCGAAAGATTGAAACAATATGTCAATCTTTAACTACAATACCTAAAAGTCTCACAAATTCAAGTGCCTGGGATGAATTCACGACAACACCTGTTAATTTATCACTCGACACCGCAATGTTTTCAATTTCACAGCTTGAGAAATCAAGCTCTTTTAATTTTGTGTTAAACCATTCCGTTGAATTTAATATACATTTATCAAATGAAGTCTTTTTAAAATTACATTGAACAAATCCTGAACCCGTTAAATCATTGATGTCAAATGCACAATCTTTAAATGTACTGCCACCAAAGTCACAATAATGTCCTTTGCATAATTGAAATAATGTATCTTGAACTAAGCTTTGTGAAAGCTCCATTCCACTGATTCGACAAGAAATGAAATGAACACGGCTTAAACTACATTGATTCAAGTGTACATTTACAAATTCACAATGATCAAAAATAATATCCATACACTCGATAAAGCTAAAGCTACAATCTTTAAATTGACACTTGCTAAATTTACACCCATCCATCGTGATATTATCTACGTTTTCTTCAATACAAACATTCTCAAATATATAATCACTCACATACGATTCATATGTCCATTCATCCATTTGTTCAAGACTCGTATTGATTTTTAACTTTTTCATAGACTCTTAATTTTCAACAATATTTCTTGATTAAACAAGATATCTTTTAGTAATTGTAAATCTTCATAACTCACAAAATCATACTCTGCACGATTTAAAATAATATAGATTTGTTGAAGCGCATTTTTAAGTTCCATCCATCCTTCTGGCGTACCAAACTCTTCATCAAACAACTTATGAATATTATCCTCATTCATCAAAGGATATAAATAGGAATAGATGGTTGTCGTTGAAGGATTATTAAATCCATCAAAAAAATTTTTAAATACTGGATAGATATATTTTCGTAACATGTTCAAAGTGGCTTTCGCATAGAATAATGCACTAGCACTAAAATCAGCATCCTTTACATCTTCATAATAGACTTCCAAATCACTTCCAGATTCAATTTGATCTAAGGCACTTCCCGGAAAATCTGCATAATCTTCTTCATTTATATTTAAAGCTTCATAAAAGTCAGTTTCTTCTTCAGGCTCTTCGTTTTGTTTCATATTATTCATCATATTTTGAGCCATATCATTTAACTTATTCTTTTCTTCATCGCTCATATTGTCCATCATTCTTGAAATGGCTGAAAAATCAATATCACTAAATTTCATGTTTATTACCTCATTTCTAACAAGTATTATACACAAAACATAAGTGGATTAACATAAACAAATATATTAGAATATATACATGAAATTATTAAATATACAAAAAGAAATACCCGATATTCTTTTGGATATTCGCTATTGCACAACTTACAATTTCATTGGTGAAATCATTGATGGCTATATAGATCCGGTAGCGTTAGGAACAAAAGAATTGGTGGAGCAATTAAAAGTAATCAATTCAAAGGCAAGACAAATGGGATATCGATTAAAGATATGGGATGCCTATCGACCTCAAAGTGCCCTTGATCATTTCATGACTTGGAAAGATACTGAGGATGATAAAATGAAATCCATTTTCTATCCAAAATATTCCAAAAGCTATCTTTTCGAGAATGACTTTATCATTGAAAAATCAGCGCACACCAGGGGTAGTACTGTCGATTTAACTTTAGTTGATGAAAAAACAGGAAAAGAATTAGATATGGGATCTTACTTTGATTACTTTGGCGATATTTCTAGTCCTTTGCATAAGGATGGATTGACAAGTATTCAAATTCAAAATCGCATGACATTAAGAAATTTAATGTTAGACAATGGATTTATTCCTTTAGAATCCGAGTGGTGGCACTATACTTTAAAGGATGAACCCTATCCAGATACTTATTTTAATGTGGAGGTAAAATCTGATGGAAACTAAATTATGGTCCGCTTTAATTGGTCTTTCTAAAACCGTGGATTCAAATCCAAAAACAGAAAACACAGACACAATTATCATAAATTGTCTTCAACGCCTAAGAAATCATACAGTTACACAAGATTTAATTGATTTAGTACACAAAGAAAAAGACAAGATCTCGCCAAGTTGTAAAACGTGCACACATCCTTGTGGCAACACAAGTGATTATGACATGTCTTTAATCAACGACAAGAAAAAGGAATTGATGAATCAAATCCTGAATTTAAGTGATATGAACTTCATCTATCGCGGCCTATGTTACTTAGGCTTTGACATTGATGATTCTTATATTGATGAATTGATAGAAGAATGTAAAGACAAATAGGAGGTCAACATGGAAAAAGATTGGACATTATTTAAAAAGAAACTAGGCGGCTGGCAAAAGGCCTACATGGATAGATTGATTGAAGAGTATAAGGATATACTAAATTCAGATGCATCATCTTCCGATAAATACTGGTCTCTTCGAAAGAAAATTTATGAGGATTATAAAAGTCCTGGTGTTTTGGCAAGAGATGTATCTCGATCAAATATGTTCATTATATTATTAGGTTTATTGCGTGATGAAGCCATCACTATGGATGATTTAGATGGATTTAGTGATGAACTTAAAGAAGATCTTCAACAATTACTCAAATGAAAAAGCCGAAAAATCGGCTTTTTTCATTTAGTCTTCTTTTTTACCAGCCAATTCTTTTAATGCTTTTAAAGAATCCACTTTCTTTGAATATAAAGTCAATGGTGCAGAACTTGTATCACCAATCGCTGTTAAATCATATCCTTGTGCTTCACATTCATTTTTCAAATATGCTTTGTGTTGAAATGAGTTCAAATCAATTTCGCCATTATTTAAAGCTTCATTTGGTAAGTTATATGCATCAAATACAACTACATCTAAATAGATTCCAGAATTTTCATCATCTAATACTTTTTGTACCGCTCTAAATGTATCGGCAGAACCACAAGTACCAATCTTAATAACTTTCTTTCCATCTGAACTTGATTGATATCCTTCAATATCGCTTACAAAGTTTTTA
This sequence comes from Holdemanella sp. MSK.7.32, assembly GCF_024460475.1. Taxonomy (GTDB): domain Bacteria; phylum Bacillota_I; class Bacilli_A; order Erysipelotrichales; family Erysipelotrichaceae; genus Holdemanella. The sequence goes on from NZ_JANFYN010000030.1 coordinate 10,452, forward strand.
TCAACTTTATAATCTTTATCATAATCAAATGCAGGAACACTTGCTCCTTTATTCTTTTCTAGAATATATTCAGCCACCAACTGACTTTGGTAAGCCTTTACTACTTTTTGATAATCCTCATTATCTTTATCGGCAGTACGCGCAACGATCACATTAATAAATGGATTATCACTTCCTACTTCTTGTACTTCCGTAATTAAACCATCCTTTTTAGGTTTTAATCCAGCTGGAATCGCATATGTTCCATTGATTGTGGCTGCTCCAAAATCATCCAAAGTCGAAACTAATGTATTGGCTTGTGTAGGAACAATTTCAATATTGTATTTATACTTCGTAACATCCTTCAATTCTGGAGTCCAACCAGCCTTGTCATCCACTTCAATCAAACCAGCTTTTTCTAGAAGCAATAACCCTCTTCCACCATTTGTGGCATCGCTTGGAATACCAATTTTTACAGGTTCACTTGATGACTTTGATGAACATCCTGTAAGTAATGTTGTAGCTACTAAGCCTGCTGTTAAAAATGTTTTAAATAATTTATTTGTCTTCATAATCTTTTTCTCCCTCTTTTATTTATGAAATAATTCTTTATTCGTTGTTGCTTTTGACAATGTATTTCCCAATAATTGAATCAACGAAACAATGATCAATAATAAGATCACACATAAATTCACAACATCTTGATAATGTAAGTTTTGTCCATAATTAATTGCGAACGAACCAATTCCACCAGCACCAACTGCACCTGCAGAAGTTGTTAATCCAATCAATGAAATAGCCGTAATGGTTGTTACACGAATCAAATCCGGTAACGCCTCATGCAGATAAACACGAAAGATAATTCCTAGTGTTGAACTCCCCATGCTTCTAGCGGCCTCTATTTTTCCTGGATTTACATCCGCTAATGCCGTTTCGACTTGTCTTGTGTAGAATGGAACCGCTCCAAAGACTAATGGAACAACAGCCCCTTTGACTCCAATCGAAGTACCCGCAATGCTTCGTGTCAATGGAATCAAGAAAATCAACAGAATGATAAACGGTACGGCTCTAAACACGTTTGTGATAACTTCTAAAATAAAGTGAACAATCCGATTTGGCTTAATCCCATCTGTCTTTGTTACAATCAATGAAATTCCAAAAGCACCTCCAATTAGTAATGTAATCAAGCCTGCGATGAAAAACATTTGATACGTTGCAGTCAATGCTGTTAAAAATATATCCCAGTAATTGGCAACATTTGGAAAAAAATCAACTAAAAATCTAGGCATGATGAATCACCTCCACTTTTACATTAGATTCATGTAGAAAATCTATGGCACGCTGTACATTTTCTTTAGTCCCTTCAATTGAAGCAATAATGCCACCCAAAGCATCCGCATTAACGACATCTACATTGGCCAACATGATATTTACATCCACATTATATTCACGAGATATTTTTGAAATGGTTGCACTACCAACACTATCTCTAGTGAATGTAAGTTTAACTAATTTACTATCTCTTGGAAGAATTGTCTTATTCTCAATCAACTTCGTAATATTCGATAATGCAGAAGACGAGTTGATAAATTTTTTGGTAATCTCTTCTTTAGGATTGGCGAAGATATCATATACATCTCCTTCTTCAACAACCTTACCATTCTCCATAACTGCCACACGATTTGCGATGGATTTAATCACACTCATTTCATGTGTGATCAAGATGATCGTTATCCCTAATCTTTTATTTAAATCCTTCAATAATTTTAAAATGGATTCTGTCGCATCTGGATCTAGAGCAGAAGTTGCCTCATCACTAAGTAACACCTTAGGATTGTTTGATAAAGCTCTTGCGATGGCTACACGCTGTTTTTGTCCACCAGACAATTGTGATGGATACACATATTTTTTATCTGCCAAATCTACAAGATCTAATAATTCATCCACACGAGTCTCAATTTCTTTCTTTGATAACCCCGTATATTTTAATGGGTATGCCACATTGTCAAATACTGTACTTCGATCTAATAAGTTAAAATGTTGAAAGATCATTCCTATGGAGCGTCTTAACTCTCTTAATTTCTTTTGACTTATATCTAAACTTCCTTGATTTGCACTTACCTTTCCAAATCCTTCAATTTCAATACTTCCAGAATCTGGAATCTCTAAAAAGTTCAAGCAACGTACCAAAGTACTTTTACCAGCACCAGAATATCCAATCACCCCATAGATTTGCCCACTTTCAATATGTAGTGAAACATCATCTACGGCATGTACGTCTACATTCTTTAAATGATAGGTTTTATCCAAATGTTCTATATTAATCATTTATAACACTCCAATCTAACAAAAAAAGCCGAGGACTTTTCCCCGGCAATCGCACACTTAAATAAGCGACAAACGAATTGAAAACCGGGTCACATTTTTTAACATATACATTTGCATCATTGACATCATCATTGTTTTCATTTTCGTTTCCTCCTTGCATGTTTGTATTCTACAAGAAGGTTATGTTATTGTCTAATTGTTAAATTTTTTAAGCAGTTATAAAAATTATTTATTGCTAAAATAATCCTTCATCGTTTGAATATACGTACTACCAATCTCACTCAACACTGTATTTTTCCTAGTGATATACCCAATTTCCATCATAGAATTGGGATTCTCTATATTCGCTTCATAAGGCACAACTACATAGTCATCCCCATTCAAATCACGACTAATAATTCCAGAACATAAAGTATATCCATTCAGTCCTCTCATTAAATTCAGCATCGTAGCACGATCATTCACTTGAATCTTTCTTGGAAATTCATTTTCAACCAATATCTCCTCTGCCGTATACATCGAAGGATTATTCCCTTGATCAAAAGTCATATTTGGATATGGCAATAATTCTTCATATGTAATTGATTTTTTCTTAGCAAGAGGATGTCCCTTATACAAATACACAAAGGCATCACAATCCGCTAATTTATGAAATTCTAAATTCCACTCATCAAATTGTTTCATCATAAAACGACGATTATAGTTGGATAAATATAAGATTCCTATTTCACTTAATGAATTACCTACATCCTCAATAACATGCATCGTCTTAGTTTCGCTAATCGCAAAATCATATTTAGAAGTCCCATACTTCTTCACTGTATCCACAAATGCTTTGGTCGCAAATGAATAGTGCTGGCACGAAACACGAAACTTATTTCTTCGTAAACTTACATCTTCGTAGCGATTTTTTAATAATTCATATTGTTGGTACAACTGTCTTGCGTATGTTAAAAATTCTTGTCCCTGTTGCGTCACAGTGACTCCGTGACTTGTACGATTATAGATTTGAATATCCAGTTCTTTTTCAAGTGATTGAATGGCAGATGTTAAAGTAGGCTGAGACACAAAAAGCTTTTCAGCCGCCTTATTCATAGATTTCTCATCTGACACCGTTAATACATAAAGTAATTGTTGAAGCGTCATTTTCAGTCTCCTTTATTTATATAATTTTAATGAATATTTGTTGATTTTCAAGATTCCATAAAATAAAAGAGCTTGACAAGCTCTTCAAATATAAAAACATTAATTCTCCTTTTGATGTTCAACATGCCAAGCATGATCCTCTTTAACTTTCGCAAGTTCTTCTGGATTTTCAAATAATTCGAGTGCCGTAAAAGCCAATGCTTTTGCCCCTTTGACAATCGCATCCATTGCCTTTTGACTACATGAAGCATTGACCATATCTTGACTATGTCCTGCAATCCGTACATCTGTAATACTAATATGCGGTTGAATCGTAGGTACAACCTGACTAATATTACCTACATCACTACTTCCTGGCATTACCACATCTTCTACATGTTTTACAGTATTGCCAAGTTCCGTAATGTATTTTTCATAAATCGCATCTAATGAAGGTGTTAAAACCATATTTTCTACAAGATTTTGATACAACTTCATACTCGATGTACAACCCGTCTGTAAAGCGGAACCCTTCACAATATTCTCTACTTTTTCGTATAACTCATGTAATGTATCAATATCAGCAGCACGAATATAATATTTAGCCTTTGTGTATTCTGGAATGACATTAGGAGCTGTTCCCCCATCAACAATCACACCATGAATACGAATGCGATCTGTGAGTTGTTGTCGTAAAACACCAATGGCTGCATATGTTAAGATCTGCGCATCCAACGCATTGATTCCATCTTGAGGACATCCTGCTGCATGCGCTGGTTTTCCCCAAAATTCAATATCTACAGGTGCACAGGCATAATTACGCGTACTTAATCCATCTTCAGGACCTGGACCTGGATGCACGCATAGGGCAAAATCCACATCTTTTAAATATCCCTTCTTCACAAAAGAACCTTTGGCGCTTCCATTTTGTCCACCCTCTTCTCCTGGCGTACCATATACACGTACTTCTCCACCAATTCGATCCACTACACTTTTTAAAGCAGCACCCGCAAGTGAAGAAGTAGCGCCAAACACATTATGTCCACATCCATGGCCTAAACCTGCAAGAGCATCATATTCTGCTAGAAAAACAACCGTAGGACCTGGTTTATTACTTTTGTAGGTTGCCGCAAAGCCTGTACGATGTCCTGCCGCTGGTAATTCAATCTCAAAACCTTCTTTTTTTAATTGTTCACTCAATGTTTGAGATGCAAAATATTCAAAGTCACTAACTTCTGGCTTGGCATGAATAGCCAAAGAAATATCTTGATATACTTTTGCGTTTGTATCTATATATTGAGAAATTTGATTCTTTAATTCTGACATAAAATAGTTCCTCCTAAAAGTTGAGTCTATTGTACAAAGAACAAGTGCTATATTCAAATTCTATTTATTTATATCTAGTTATAAATTATTTTTATATTTCGAGCAAAAAGAAAAACGGCATAGCCGCTTATTCTTTCGTTAGATCTTCACCAAAATACTTGATAGAAATCTTAGATAAAGTTCCATCTTCTTTTAGTTCTTTTAAAGCCTTATTTACAGCTTTCTTTAAAGAGGCATTATCATCCCCTTTTACCATTGGAATCGCATAGGGTGTAGATTCTTTGGATTGATCAACAATTTTAAATGAACTATCCTTTGTCGTTTGAAGATAATCATTGATAGAAGTAGCTGCATTGATTGTCGCATCCACACCACCACTCTTTACAAGATCCATACATTTCGTTAAATCATCTACGCCTTTTACAGTAGCCCCATAGTCTTCACCCAATTCCATATAAGTAGATCCAATCGAATTGGCAGTTGTCTTTCCTTTTAAATTATCAAACGAAGTAATTGTCGTATTATCATTACGAACAACTAAGACTGTATGATCATATGCATAAGGTGTAGAAAAATCAAACTTCTTTTCTCTTTCCTTTGTGATATCGACACCATTAATGACTAAATCATACGTACCTGTTGATAATCCAGTTAATAATCCATCCCATTTACCTTCTACAATATTGGCTTTTACACCTAATTTCTTAGCAATGTTCTTAGCAACTTCCACATCAACACCCATCAATTGATCATCCTTATCATGATAAGAAAATGGTTGCCAATCGCCTTCTAAACCAATTGTGATTTCACCTTTATCTTGAATTGCAGCTAAATGATCCTTACTAGATCCACATCCTGCTAAAGTAAAAACCATAGCCGTACTTAATAAACCTGCTAATAATTTTTTCATCTTAACCTATCATTCCTTTCCGCTTCGCTTCAAGGCACACATTGGAATTAAAATGTGCAATGAGCTTTGCTTTTATTACTTATCTTTTATTTGTTACCATGTTCTTGAAGTTAGAAGTACACTACAGAGCACGGTGATGTGAGTTGCAGACTTCTGCATCTCGTTCAGATTACATTTCCTCTTTCCTTAAAAAATCTTTTGTTCGTTCTTGTTTCGGATTTTCAAAGAAATTCTTTGAACTGCCCTCTTCAACAATTTTCCCTTTTTCCATTAAAATCACATGACTAGACACATTCTTCGCGAAAGCCATCTCATGCGTGACCACAACCATAGTCATTCCTTCATTAGCCAGTGTTTTCATAACACTTAAAACTTCTTGAATCAACTCTGGATCAAGAGCTGAAGTTGGTTCATCAAAATAAATAATATCTGGATTTGTAGCTAACGCTCTTGCGATTGCAACACGCTGTTGTTGTCCACCCGATAATTGTGAAGGATAATAAGTCGCGCGATCTTTCATTCCTACTTTTTCAAGCATCTGCATACCAATCGCATTGGCCTCTTCTTTAGAAACATTTCGCGCTACAGTAAGACCTAATGTCACATTTTGTAGGGCTGTCTTATTCGCAAATAAATTGTAATTTTGAAATACAAACCCCGTATGCTTTCTAAGCTGGGCAACATCCTTCTTTGATGTATTTGATAAATCATAAGATTTTCCATTAAAAATCATAGTCCCTGCATCGGCTGTCTCTAAATAATTGATACAACGAAGTAAAGTTGTCTTACCAGATCCTGAAGGACCTAATATCGCAATAACATCGCCTTTATTGACCGTAAGATCCATTCCATTCAAAACATGTAAATTTCCAAATGATTTATGAATATCTTTAATTTCTAATAAAGCCATACTCTATCTCCCTGCCTGATAATAATTCAGCTTCTTTTCACCCCAAGCTTGCAGCCAAGTTAAAACTGTACAGAAAATCAAATAAACTAAAGCCACTTCTATGTATAACTGCATAAACTGATAAGTTCTTCCGGCAATTCTTTCTGTCTGCATAAACATTTCTGTAACTGTAATATTCGCAGCTAAAGACGTATCTTTTACAAGTGAAATCAAGTTATTAAATAATGATGGAAATGCACTTCGAAAAGCTTGCGGTAAAATAATATGCGTCATAATCTGCATATAGCTCATTCCTACACATAGTCCGGCTTCCATTTGTCCTTGTGGTACACTTTCAATCGATCCGCGAATCGTTTCAGCACAATAAGCGCCTGTATTTAATGAAAATACAATAATCGCTGCAGTAATAGCCGATATTCTCACGCCAATCGATTGCATTCCAAAATACATAATAAATAATTGTACAAGCATAGGTGTTCCTCTAAATATCCAAATATAGAATTGAACAACATACTTCATAACCGGAACTTTCGCATATTGTATCAAGGCACATACAATAGCTATTAGCATTGCGATAATAAACGATACTAGCGCAAGTGGTAATGTCATTACAATTCCCGAAATAAATATCTTTGGGAATGATTCTAAAAACAATTCCATTCTTTCCCTCCCTAAAATCTTTATACTATTCTACATCCTAAAGTGAACTTTAGGTCAACTAAATCAATCCAAATGATTTTAAAATTGTTAACCAGAATGTAATACTAAAAGCACTAAGCAATGTTGTCAGCATCACAACACTCGATGTCAAAACGCCTTTATGCCCCATACTTTTAGCCATCACAAAACCAGATACGGTTGTACTTGATCCGCACATAATCAAAATCGCAACTAAGGCTTGATTTCTAAATCCTAATAAAGCTGCAATTGGTAAGAAGATCGCACAAAATCCAATTAATTTCATAAATGTACAAAATAAAGATGGTTTCAATTCTCCTTTCGCCTGATCAAAATCAAAAGTGGCTCCCATCGCCATTAAACCTAGTGGTGTTGCCGTACTTGCGATCATAGAAATTGTTTTATTGATGACTTGTGGCAATTGAAATGGCAACAAACTCACAAATACACCTATCACAATGCCTAGAATTAGTGGATTCTTTAAAATTCCAACAAACGTTTTCTTATAGTTGACCTTCGATTGTTCAGCCTTAAAAAAAGATAAAATTACAACTGAAACCACATTATATACGAATACCACACTCATCAACATCAATGGTGCAACACCTACATCTGGATAAATATTGGATGTTAATGCAAGTCCTAATAAGGCAGCACTGCTTCTGTAACAAGCTTGAATAAATTCACCTTGAATCGCTTTATCTTTTAATCGCAATGAAAATAATATAGATAATAGAATACTAATTAGAGTAGATACAACACAAAATACGACAAACTTTGTATCCCAAAGATCTTTAAAATTAGATTTAGACACATCGACAAACAACAATAGTGGCAATGATACTTTAAAGACAAATGAATTTAGTTTGGATGCCAATGCATCCTCTAAAATATTCATTTTATTTAAAAAATAACCAACAACCATCAATAGAAAGATAGGGATGGTCGCATTTAAACTAAATAATAAATTTTCCACAAAATCCCTCCAAAACTTTCTTAAAATTTTAGCACAAATATTGAATAATATGCACTAAAACACTTATATGTGACATTATTATCAATTTGTAACTTGTATGTAAGCGCTTGTACTCGTACAATGGAATTAACAAGTATACAAGGAGGAAATAATACTTATGGCAAATCGTTTTATTTTAAATGAAACAAGTTATCATGGTGCTGGAGCCATCAAAGAAGTGGTTACAGAAGTTAAAGCACGTGGATTAAAGAAAGGTTTAGTTGTTACAGACAAAGACTTGATCAAATTTGGTGTAGCTACTAAAGTCACAGACTTATTAGATGAAGCTGGACTTCCTTACGAAATCTATGATGAAGTTAAGGCAAACCCAACTGTTGAACAAGTTAAAAATGGTGTACAGGCAGCTAAAGATGCTGGTGCAGACTATTTAATCGCTATTGGTGGTGGAAGCCCACAAGATACTTGTAAAGGTATTGGAATCATCTTGGCAAACCCAGAATTTGAAGATGTTATTAGCTTGGAAGGTGTTGCTCCAACTAAAAACAAATCTGTCCCAGTTATCGCAATTGCGACTACAGCAGGTACTGCAGCAGAAACTACAATCAACTATGTAATTACAGATACTGAAAAGAAAAGAAAATTCGTTTGTGTAGATGCTCACGATATTCCAGTTGTTGCGATCATTGACCCAGAAATGATGTCAAGTATGCCAAAAGGCTTAACAGCAAGTACTGGTCTAGACGCATTAACTCACGCTATTGAAGGATACACAACTTTAGCTGCTTGGGAACTTGCAGACACATTAAACTTAAAAGCTATCGAAATCATTTCAAGAAGCTTACGTGCTGCATGTGCTAACGATCCAAAAGGACGTGAAGACATGGCTTTAGGACAATATATGACAGGTATGGCATTCTCTAACGTTGGTTTAGGTGTTGACCACGGTATGGCTCACCCATTAAGCGCATTCTACGGAATCCCTCATGGTGTTGCTTGTGCTACATTGCTTCCATACGTTATGGAATTCAACAAAGATTACACTGGTGAAAAATTTAGAGAAATCGCTCGTGTAATGGGAGTTGAAGGTGTTGATGAAATGTCTCAAGAAGAATATCGTCAAGCTGCTATTGATGCCGTTATTCAATTAAGTAAAGATTGTGGAATTGCTCAAAGCTTAAAAGAAATCGGTGTTCAGGAAGAAGACTTACCTACATTAACAGATTCAGCTATGGCTGACGTATGTACAGGTGGTAACCCTCGTCCATGTACTAAAGAATTGATCTTCGACTTATACAAATACGCATTTAACGGAAGAGACTAATATGTCCATTTAGAAGGCAATCTAGTTGCCTTCTTTTTTTCTGTGCAAAAAAAAGATGAGATCACTCTCATCTCATTAACGATTTACATGAACATATCCAATAAATGGTTGGTTACATTCAACACTATAAATTGTTGTCTGACATCCAAACCATCCACCATGAACAGCTTGTCCATTACCAATATATAATGCGACATGTCCTTGATAGACACAAATATCTCCTGGAACTGGATTATTTGTCAAAGGTCCCAAGCTTAAATAAGCAGCAGGCGCACCATGGAAATTGATTCCTACAGCAGCAAGTGAATTTGTCACTAACATTGTACAGTCTTGATATACACCAATCTGAGCTAATGCTGCATCGGCAATTCTTTGATAGAAATTCTTTTCTACATTTACCGTAATATTTTTTTCACTTACATTTCCCGCTTTATCTTTCGCTTTAATGGATGTTGTAACAGTTCCTGTATTTGTTGTATCTACATTTTCAGTCAAAGTCACAGTTCCTTCTTCATTTAATGAAACATAGCGATTGATATCAAATGCTTCATTTTGTTCCACTGTGATTGTATCCTCACAAGTAATTACAGGCGCTGTTGTATCTTCTACCTTGACACTTACTTCAGCACTGTGCTTTTCATTTGTATTTTTGTTTTTTCCTTCGATCGAAACTATTTGTTTACCAACCGTTTCAATATCTAAATCTTTTACTTTTACCTTGTAGTTTTTTGATTCATATACAGATACATTTTTTGATTTCTTTTTAAATTTTACATTTGCATATTTTTGATGTAATTCTTTTGTAAATACAGACTGCATTGAATCTGCATTTTGATATTCAATTTTATAAGCTGGTGTGTTTTCTTTTGCTGCAACACTTGTAACGCCTCCAAATGTAGATGTAGCAATCATCACACTCGCAAATACTTGCATTAATTTTTTCATTGTTATGGGCCTCCTCATTGCTCACACAATTAAAGAGGCTACACTATTTTCTCGTAAGTGTCAAAAGAATACCCGTATTTCCCACAATTTAACATATTAATTTGTTTAAATTTGCCATTATTAACAAGTTCGTCCCATTAATTTGCACTTTTTAGTGAAAAAAAGAACTACAAAATTTGTAGTTCTAATCGATTAATATTCTAATTTTTTAACCTTTTCCCAAGTAAATTGAGGATCACCAAAGTGTCCATAGCATGATGTCTTGTGGTAAATTGGCTTTCTTAAATCCAATTCGGAAATGATGTTTCCTACTTCGAAATTAAAGTTTTTCTTAACAATTTCCAATAATTTTTCATCATCAAATTTACCTGTTCCAAAAGTATCTACACATAAAGATACAGGTTGTGCTTTACCAATTGCATACGCAACTTCAACTTCACAACGACGAGCTAAACCATTCGCAACAATGTTTTTTGCTACATAACGAGAGTAGTAAGCAGCACTACGGTCTACTTTTGTAGGGTCTTTACTAGAGAAGCATCCTCCTCCAATACGTCCACGTCCACCATATGTATCACATACGATCTTACGTCCTGTCGTTCCTGAATCTCCCCATGATCCACCTACAACGAAGCTTCCAGATGGGTTGATGAAATATTTTGTGTTTTCATCTAAGTATTTTTCATCGATGCAAGGTTTAATCACTTCATTCATGATCAATTCTTTAATTTCTTCTTGTGTAATATCTTTTGAATGTTGAGTTGAAACAACGATTGTATCAATACGTTTGATTTCATCATTTTCATATTCAACAGATACCTGTGTTTTTCCATCTGGTTTTAATAAATCTGGATGTTGTCTTCTGACTTTTGTCAATTGACGAGCTAAAAGGTGTGCATAATAGATAGTTAATGGCATATACTCATCATTTTCATCACATGCATAACCAAACATAATACCTTGGTCACCAGCACATACTTCATCACGATTTACGGCATTGTGAATTTCAGGACTTTGTTGGTTCACAACAGTATGTACATGATATTCTTCTGTATATCCAATACGTTTGATTTCATTTAATGCGATTGTTTCATAATCCAATTCTGCCTTTGTATTACATTCACCATAAATTAATACAAAATCATCTTTAATTGTGCATTCAACAGCCATATTTGAATATGGATCTTGAGCTAATGCAGCATCTACGATTGCGTCGGCAATTTGGTCACAAATTTTATCTGGATGACCTTCAGTAACACTTTCACTTGTAAAAATATAGTCTTTCATTTTGTCTCCTCTTCTCTTGCTTATCCATAAAAAAAACATACTTTAAGAAGTATGTTACAAATCTTTATACTTCTTATCGCTGTTAGCAGGACCACCTTAACATATTGTCAGGTTGGCGTGAAGTCAACGAGCTAACTCTCTACTTCAACTCTGGATAATTTTTTTACGCATAAAGATTAAAACATGAAACTACAAATAATGCAAGGAATTCATCACCATTATTATACACATATGAAAAAATGGCTAAATTATCTAGCCATTTCTTTCTAATATCCTAATACTTCATCCACTAAGATTACATGAATACGATCGGGCTCCATACTATTTCTTGTGATGACCAGCTGATCACAAATGCAACCTTGGGCTAAACAATTTGCACAACTACCCGTGACTTGACACGGCCTATTTCCAGCAAATCGCTGACTGTTAATTGGTGCAGCCACATTTCTTAATCTAGAAATTGCACTATCTAAATCTTTTGTCACCTTATTCATACCTACGATCATTATGACATGTCTAGGCCCAAAGCAAAGACAAGATACACGATTACAATGCCCATCCATATTGACTAAAATTCCATCTTCTGTCATCGCATTGGTACTCATTAAATAGTAATCTGCATAAAAACAATCTCTTTCCAACTTGTACTTTTCTTCGGCATCTTTTGCCTGATCTCGATCAATGACTTTGAAATTTCTTTTATAAAGCTCTTCCTTAATACCAATCTTATTTAAAGTATCTGAGCCTCCCCAGCCGACAGTTGAGCCTGGCTTCATAATTTCAAATGCCAAATCCAAAGCTTCTTGTTTCGAATGCACATAATACCCATTCATATGTCTGTTTTTTAAGCCTTGAATCACTTTTTTAGATAATAAATCATTTCGTTTTGTGATCATTTTTTACACCTCAATCCACTCTATTTTATTCACTACAATCGATGATGGTCGATCCTTCTTTCCTTGAATCAGACAAATACGATCTTTTTGAATGTTTTCTTTTTGTTGTTCATACAAACGAGGCATGATAACCGCATCCATTTTACCAGCTTCATCCTCGACACTCATAAAGCACATCCAATCGCCTTTCTTTGTCTTATGCGTTCTAAAAGACGCCACACGTACTAAGATATTCATATATCCATCTCTATTTACCGCATTCAACAATGGTATACAATTTGGATAGTTATGCATACGTAAAGACTGCACAGGATGTTCACTCACATAAAAGCCATATACATATTGCTCTTTTTGGGCTTTTTGTATTGGATTCTCTTTGATTCTTTGAATGCCTGGACGAGAGACAATACTAAAATCGAAACGTAAATTGTTCGGATCTTCAATTCGCACAATATTTACATAATCAATCAGCTTTCTTAAATTCTCATTAAGAGTTGCACGATTATATCCAAAACAATCCAATGCTCCGCCATCAATTAAAATTCGAATCGTAGATTCATTGATCTTATACATACTTGCCTTGGCAAGAAAATCAAATAAATCTGCATATGGTGCATGTTCTAAAATCGTTGGATAAATTGTTTTCCCTACACCTTTTAAAACTTGTAGTGGCATACGAATTGAATTCTGTTCAATCGTATAGAAAGCCTTTGAATGATTAATATCACACCCATTCACAACGATATTTCTTCGTTTACATTCATAAATATATTGCGAAGTTTTTATACCTGAACCAATGACACTATTTAAAAGGCTCTGATAGAAATATAAAGGATAGTTTGCCTTTAAATAAGCCATTTGATAAGCTACTAAGCTATAGGCATAACTGTGTGATTTATTAAATCCATAACCGGCAAATTGTTCCATAATGGAAAATATCTCATTGGAAACAGAATCCTTAATACGCTTCTTTCGAGCTCCTAAAATGAATTGCTCTTTTAAATTCTGCATGACATCCAATTTCTTTTTCGACATAGCCTTTCTTAGTGTATCTGCTTGTGCCAAACTAAATCCGCCAATCACTTGGGCTGTCTGCATAACTTGTTCCTGATAAATCATGATACCATAGGTTTCCTTTAAGATTGGTTCTAGTAAAGGATGAGGATACACGACTTTTGAAGAATCCTTTTTTCTTTCAATATATGTATCAATATGCTGCATCGCTCCAGGACGATATAAAGCAAGTACAACACTGATATCTTCAAATTTGTTGGGTTGTATCTTTTGTAGTAAAGACGTAATTCCACTAGATTCCAATTGAAATACACCTAATGTGTTTCCAAACGATAATAATTGATATGTTTTCGCATCCTTTAAATTGATTTTCATCATATCCAAAGAAATATGTTTTTGTTCTTTTAGATTTGTGACAATTTCATGAATCGTCGTTAAATTACGAATGCCCAAAAAATCCATTTTGATCAAGCCCAAATCTTCTAGATATTCCGCTGTAAATTGTGTAGCCTGAATATCTCCATCGACACTGACAAGTGGACAAACATTCACAATAGGCTGATCTGAAAGAACAATTCCTGCCGCATGTAAAGAGGTGTGTCGTGGTAATCCTTCAACGTTTACACACATCTTAAATAATTCAGTTAATTTTTGATCCGACTGAATCCTTTTTCGAAATAAAACATTCTCATTATAGGCCTGCATCAACGTAATTTTAGGTGTGTTCTTTAACATCTTAGAAAGTTCATCCACAATTCTTGCCGGAATATTCATAACACGCCCTACATCACGAATGGCTTGTCTTGCTTGTAATGTATTGAATGTTACAATATGACTCACATGATCATAACCATATAATTCACGAACATATTGAATCACTTCATCTCTTCTATCATCTGGAAAATCCGTATCGATATCCGGCATAGAAACACGTGATGGATTTAGAAATCTTTCAAACAATAAATTATTCTGAATTGGATCAATATGTGTAATACCTAAACAATAAGCTACTAAAGAACCGGCTGCACTACCACGTCCTGGACCTACAAATATGTCTTGACTTCTGGCATATCGAATAAAATCCCATACAATCAAAAAATAATCGGTAAATCCCATATTCACTATGATATTTAATTCATATTCTAAACGTTTGATATAGGTAGGATTTAAATTCCCATTTAAACGTTTTTCTAACCCCTTCTTACAGAGTTTGATCAAATAATCCCTCGAATCAATTTGAAGTTTATTTTTAAATACAGGAAGCTTGGACTTTTGAAAAGCCATTTGAATATTGCACATTCTTGCGATTTCTTCTGTAGCGATCAATTCGCTTTCATCATACAATGCTTCCATTTCCTGTGGACTTCTTAAATATCTTTGAAATTGTACGTCCAAACCTTGATTTTCAATATTCGTTTGTTTGGCAATAGCCCTTAATACTTGTAAAGATTTTACGTCTTCACTATTCTCATACAGAATTCGAGATAGAGCCACACGTTTACAATCAAGTTGTTTTAAAATTCGATTATCGGCTCTTTTTTTACCCGAATCATTCATAGATACAGAAATATAGAAATCTGAAAAAGATTTTTTACACAATTCTACAAATGCACTTAACTTTTCTAAGTTTTGATGTTCAATATATGCACTGAATGTATCTTTTCCGTCGCTGGAAGTTAATACCACACAATCTTTGGCATACTTTATAACTTCTTCAAAAGATACATTTCCTTTTATGATCGAACTTAATTTATATAAATTCTGTAGACCCATATCATTCTTCGCTAGAAGAATAAAATGAAAGGGCTCCTCATTATAGATGGAATCAACTTCTAAACCAATAATCGCATGAACATTATGTTTTTTACATAGTTGATAGAACTCCATCGTTCCATACATCACATTATGATCGGTTAAACAAACATGATTATATCCGAGTTGTTTTTGATGAAGAATCATATTTTCTAAACGAATTGGCGATTCAAGTAAAGAGTATGAACTTCGCATATGTAAGTGAACCATAGAATACCACCTTTCCATTGTAGATATTATAGCATAAGAAAAAGGACTATATAAAAATAGTTGGGGTCTAGATACGCTATAAGATTACATAGGGTAATG